>JAZNQU010000161.1:0-4305 GCA_045590315.1 Eubacteriales bacterium | reverse complement strand
ACGCTTGCAAAAAAATATCATCCCGATCTTAATCCGAACAATCCCGAAGCGGAGGAAAAATTCAAACAGATCAACGAGGCGTACGGAGTGCTGTCAGACGCTGAAAAGAAAGCGCAGTACGACAGATACGGACACGCGGCGTTTGATCCCGGCTCGGGCTTTGGCGGAGGCTTTGGAGGATTTGGCGGATTCGGCGGTTTTGGAGACGATATCGACCTGTCCGATATTTTTTCAAGCTTTTTCGGCGGCGGCTCAACGGGAGCGCGCAGACGCGGACCTATCAGGGGTGACGATATACTCCAAAGAGTTATCGTATCCTTTGAAGAAGCGGCTTTCGGATGCAAAAAGAACGTGGAATTCAACAGGATCGAGGAGTGTCCTGAATGCTCGGCAACGGGTGCTCAAAAGGGAACGTCTCCCGAGACCTGCGGCGCGTGCGGTGGAACGGGACAGGTAAGACGAACACAGAGAACGCCGCTTGGTATGATGCAGACCACCGCTCAGTGTGAAGCGTGTCGGGGACGCGGAAAGATTATAAAAAATCCTTGTTCCAATTGTCGCGGAACAGGGTATATAAGAATAAAAAAGAAGCTTGAGGTGTCGATTCCCGCCGGAATTGACGACGGACAGCGTGTTGCGATACGCTCGCAGGGCGATGCGGGACGTCAGGGCGGACAGACAGGAGACCTTATCATTACGGTAGGGGTAAGACCTCATCATATATTTGAGCGCGAGGGCTATAATATATATTGTAATATACCGATTACATTTTCACAGGCGGCACTCGGCGCGGATATAGACGTTCCCACTCTTGAAGGAAACGTTACTTATAAAATACCCGAGGGGACCCAGACGGGAACCGAGTTCAGCATTAAGGGCAAGGGTATAAACAGACTTGAATATAAGGGAACGGGAGATTTGTACTTTACCGTTGTTGTGGAAACGCCGAAAAATCTGAGTCAGGAGCAAAAGGAGCTCTTGAGGCAGCTTGACCAGAAGATAGAGGCTGACGCAGGCGGCAAGGACGGCTTCTTCAAGAAATTCAAGAGTAAAAAATAAGTAGATTTAAAACGGAGACAGACTTATGGAATGGACACAGCTTAAGGTAACGGTGAAACTTGATAAGCTTGATGAAACCTGTGCCGTTATGGGTATGCTTGACAACGGTCTTATGATAGAAGATTACAGCGATATTGAGACAAATCTCAAGACTGTGTACGGCGACCTTATAGACGAATCGATTCTTAACGCAGACAAAAGTCTGGCGGCGGTTTCGATATATGTGCCCGAAGAAAAGAATTACAACGATTACGTTGCTTTTTTAAAGGAAAGATTTGCGTCCCTCGGTATTGATGCGAAAATCGAACTTATCGGACTTTGTGAAGAAGAGTGGTCGACGGCTTGGAAGAAGTATTACAAGCCGATAAAAGTTGGCGACAGGCTCGTTATCGTTCCGATGTGGGAGGATTATGAGGCGACTGACGGCGAAGTTATAGTAAAAATGGACCCCGGAATGGCATTTGGAACAGGTACGCATGAAACAACGAGACTTGTTGCAGGACTTATAGAAAAATATATGAAAACCGGAGACAGTGTACTTGACGTCGGTACGGGAAGCGGAATTTTGTCTATATGCGCATCAAAGCTCGGAGCCGGTATGTGCGCGGCATACGATATTGACCCCGTTGCCGTAAGGGTGGCAGAAGAAAACTGCGAAAAGAACGGATGTGCAGACAAGATAAAATGCGGAGTTTCCGATCTTTTAAAGGACGTTGATATACCTGAAGGCGGATTTGATTTTGCACTTGCAAATATCGTTGCCGATATCATTATAAGACTCTCTCCGGATATCGGAAAATGTCTTAAAGACGGCGCATTTTACATTACCTCGGGCATAATCGACGAGCGTAAAGCCGATGTGCTTGAAGCTATGACAGAGGTCGGCTTTGAGCTTTGCGAGAGCGTTCATGAGAACGGCTGGTGCGCGATGGTGTTTAAGAAAAATAAATAAATTTGTTACTTATTACCGCTGTTTTGGTGAAAATACTCGAACAGCGGTAATTTTTTTTATGAATTTTGTCGAAATTATTTGACAAATTGACGATAATATAGTATAATGTCAAGGTGAGGCAGAGTGCCGCAGAAAAGAGGTAGTGAACTTGCCGCGTTTTTTTGTACCCGGTGAAAACATAAACGATACACATATCCGTATTACCGGCAGCGATGCACTTCACATTATGCGTTCTCTGCGAATGAAAACCGGAGAAAATGTTACACTTTGCGATATGCATTCTGTTGAATATGAATGCGTAATAGAGGGTTTTGAAGAAGGTGCGGTGCTTTTAAGTATAGTATCTTCGTCACAGGGAAAGACCGAGCCGCCGTATAAACTCACGCTTTATCAGGCTCTTCCAAAAAGCGATAAGATGGATTTCATCGTTCAGAAAGCGGTGGAGACGGGCGCGTGCAGGATAGTACCTTTTATAAGTGAAAGGTGCATTTCACGCCCGGACGCCAAAAGCTTACGCACAAAAAACGAGCGATGGAACAAGATTGCGCTTGAAGCGGCAAAGCAATGCGGGCGGGGGATAGTTCCCAATGTAAGCGAAGTCTGCACGTATAGTGAAGCAATCGCTTGTGCGTGCAAGTCGGATATTCCGATTCTGTTTTACGAGGGTGACGGTACAACCTCTTTAAAAGAGATACTGTCAAAACCAAAGTGTGATAAAAGTTCTGATATAGCAATTATCATCGGAGCCGAGGGAGGCTTTTCGCTTGATGAAGTGAAGAGCGCACGGGAAGCGGGAATTGCCGCAGCCGGACTCGGACCGCGTATACTGAGGTGCGAAACGGCGCCGATAGTAGCACTCGGAGCAATTTCGTATGCTCTTGAGTTGTAAAAAAGACAAAAATCCTGCTTAGAAAGGTATGGGCATAAAAGTGAAAAAGAACAAGAAAGTAATTTCATCAAAGGAAAGAGAATTAAGACGCCAGAGAGCGCGTGCTAAAGAGACCTTGCTTATGTACAAATTTCTGTTTGTAACGGTAGCAATGCTTATAGGAATTGCCGCAGTACTTACAATCAGAAACAACGGAGCTGTAACATTAAGCTTTCTCACTCATGCGCAGCTTCCGCTTGTAATAGTATTTGCAATACTTACTGTCGCGGCGGCAATCTGGTTTGTTATAAGCAAAAGAAAAAAGCTTGACGAAAGCAACCGTGTAATAACAAGTACTTCAATGCTCGCAGTTGCTTTTTCTGCATTTGCTTTAATGCTCTCATACAGCTACGTTGATATGGCTTATGATACCGCGCGTATCATAGCGCTTATAGTTCTTGCAGCACTTTACTTTGTTTACCATATATATGATGCTGTATTCTTTACCGTAAGTTCCCAATGTGCTCTCGGAGTGCTCGCACTCGGAATTCTTTCAAAGGCAACGCTTTCAACAGGCATCAGAATTGCAGTTGCTGTCCTTGTAATAGCTGTATGCTCAGTCGGCGCATATCTTTTGCACCGTTTTCTTGCAAAAGGCGAAGCGCTTAAGAGCTACAAGTTCTATTTAATGACCGCTATAATAATTGCAGGGGCTCTTCTTTCTCTCTTTATTCCCGCAATAAGTTCGTATGCGGTGTTTGCACTTCTTGCAGTTTACGTTATAATTGCCGTCATTTCTACCATAGAATTGATGTAAATTTTATAAAAAAATTCTAAAAAACTATTGAAAAATCACAAAAATTGTTGTAAAATATATTTAATAATTACAAATTCTTTAGAATTGAAAGGAGGCGCCGTATGTCGAACAGAATGTTTCAGGGAGTCATTCACCAGATGAAAGAGGCTGTTGACCGTATCATCGGCGTTATTGACGAAAACGGAATTATCATTTCCTGCTCTGAACTTGTAAAGATCGGAGAACCTCGTCAGACAGTACGTGATGAACTGAGCTATACGACAGACGCCATTGTAACCGGAGGCTATACTTACCGTCCCATAGGAACGGGAGCGAAGGCCGAATATGTTGTTTTCGTTGAAGGAGAAGACAAGCTTGCCGATAAGATCTCGATGATCCTCTCGATTTCGCTTAGCAATATAAAGAGCCTTTATGACGAAAAGTATGATAAGAGTTCGTTTATCAAGAACATTATTCTTGATAATATTCTTCCCAGCGATATATACATAAAGAGCAAAGAGCTTCATTTCAATTCTGACGTATCAAGAATAGTATACCTCGTTAAATTCTACGGAAAGAGCGAGGTCAATCCGTTTGACATGGTGCAGAATATGTTCCCCGACAAGAACA
>JAZNQU010000160.1:0-13907 GCA_045590315.1 Eubacteriales bacterium | reverse complement strand
GTTTCAAGCCAGTAAAGGAAGGTGTCTCTCATAAGAAGTCTGCCTTCGTTAAAAGCATTGTTGTGAACTGTATATGTAGTCATTTCCGAGAACGCGTTTCTGCCGTCGAAGATCTCAATCATCTTGTCAATGATCTTAACTGTTCTTTCATTGTTGATGTCGAGAACAGGCATATTGTCTTCATCGTTAACAACAGATTTACCGCCCATACCCATATAAAGGGCGAGGTTCATTTCCCAACCCCAGCCTGTGTAGCCTATGCGGTCTTCTTCCTTTTCCCATTCGGTGTTACCGTTGAGGTCGGAATATCCCTGCTTGGAGATTTCGATAAGCTTGTCGATAGTCCATGTGTAATCGTAAACATCCTCATAAGGATAATCAATACCAAGGTCATCAAAAAGCTTCTTGTTGAACTGGATACAGTTTGTGTTGTTGTATATACCGAGACTCATATCTCCTGCCATGCAGTAAACCTTACCGCCGAAGTTTAAGTTTTCTGCAAGAGATCCATTCCAATAGGGCTTTGTGGGATCGAAGTGTTCAAATTCATACCAGTCAACGAAGTAACCGTCATATACCATCTGGAATGCAGCGTCGGCCGTCATCATGCTGTATACGTTATATGTTTTATCGTCAGCAAGAATAAGGTTGCGGACAGCGCTTATGTGATCAGTGTGGGCAGATTGTCCGGTATTTCCTCTTGAAAAGTTTAAATTGTATCTGTCTTCAATAGCGATCTGGCGCTGGTAAACAGCGTCTTCAAAGATGTCGCCTGTTTCAGCATCAATAAACATAAAGCTTCTGCCACCGGTACTTTTTATACTGCAAAAGCCGAAGTCCTTATCGTTGTAGTCGAGAGCGGGAAGATCGTTTAAAGAATATTCATACCCGGAGTCGTCAGTGCTCTGTACGGAAGAAGTGTTTTCTTCCTTGCTATCGTCGCAAGCTACAAGCACGGGTGTCAGCACAAGGATGAGTGCAAGAATAAGTGCGATTTTTTTCATTTGTTTCTCCTTTCAATCGGTGCATATAAATCATTCCGATATTTAGCACAAACAATTATACCATATTTTTCATAAGAAATCAAGGGCTTAAAAGAAAAAACGGCAATATTTTACTGCCGTTTTTGCATATTATCATATTTCGTAGTCAAAAGACAACCTTTGCTCCATAAACGGGCGGACATATCCGTTTGCGGCAGCCTGATGAAGAGGGTGCTTCTGATAATTTTCAAGCGCTGTGGCATCTGTGAAAGCCGAGTCCATCATAATATCGCCCGAAGAAACGGAGAGCTTGTCTGTGAGAATATGCATTTCCAAGAGTCCGTCTATTTTACCGACAAGTCCTTCAAGCTCTCTTTTTATGTCAAGAGCGAGCTTGTCGGGATTTTCAATATCATCTTTAAATTTCCATATTATCATATGTTTAACCATTTGTATATCCTCCGGAATAAAATTTGATTTTGTTTGAGGTGAAGCTTGTTTTTAATGAAATATCTCACTTCGTTCGATATGAAATAATTTCCCTCGGGAAATTGTGAAATAGAAAGCTTGCGCTTTCTGTGAAATAAAATTTGCCATTCATATTGCGAAGGGTATTTCATAGCGAAGCTATTTCACTTGCCGAAGGCAAATTTTATTGAAAAAAGCACTTCGAAAGAAGTACTTTTCCTGGTGACCCGTACGGGAATCGAACCCATGTTACAGCCGTGAAAGGGCCGTGTCTTAACCGCTTGACCAACGGGCCATATCGCAATCCCAATTCATGGTCGGGAATGCGCTGGTAGCGGAAATAGGATTTGAACCTATGACCTGCCGGGTATGAACCGGATGCTCTGGCCAGCTGAGCTATTCCGCCATCTATTGGAAATGGGCGCTCTTATCAGCGCCTGTCTATTATAACACAAAGAAATTGTCTTGTCAACACTTTTTTTGAAAAAATAATTGCTTTTTGATATATTTTTTTTAAGACGCCGCCGAAACGGTTTATTCTGCCATAAAATAACGGGCAAAACAAAAGTGTACCGTTTCAAAAATGAGTATCTCCGAAACATTTGGTCCTTATACTCATATTATGGTACACTTTTAAAGCCAGATATTGTATGTATGAGAGCTTCATTTGCGGCAATAATATTATTGCGGTGATAAACCGCAACAGATCACGATCGTAAGGTGATTCAGTTATGAATACAAACGAAGAGATGCTTCAATTCCTTTATAAGAGCGCATCAATGAGTGTTGATACAACGGCGCGTGTAATCGCCAGAACTCACGATGCACGTCTCAGACGGGAGCTTGGTGAGCAGAAGAACGGTTACAGACGTTTTGCCGAAGAGGCTGTAAGAGGACTGAGAAGTCACGGACTTGCGCCTCAGGACAACGGCACGATGACAAAACTTATGACTAACGTTGGTATCGCTGTCAATACTATGATAGATTCAACACCTTCTCATATTGCCGAAATTATGATAAACGGTACGAATATGGGTGTTTTGAAGATGAACAAGCACTTGAACAGAAATAAGGATATCGGCGAAGAAACACAGAGATTATGCAAAGAGCTTATCGATTATCAAAAGAAGAGTATAACGAATCTCGAGCCTTATCTCGCCTGATTCTTATTTTCAATATGAAAGATTTTCTTTAAGATTCCGGACAGGAATTTTGGAGATCTCATAACCACTATCTTCATTTTAATTCCTCCTATGAATGATATTTGGTGACATTACCATCATATGACAAAAGCTTCCTGTATGTTAACGTCTTAATAAAGTTAACATACAGGAAGCGTTTTTTTATTTTTTATCCCACTCGTGCTTGTTTTTGAGTACGTTTCTCATTTCAACAAAACTTTCGTGGCGCTCTTTTGGAATAATACCTTTTTTTACCGCTTCAATAATACTGCAGCCCTCTTCCTTTGTGTGAGAGCATTTTGTATACTTGCACTTGCCTATATAATCTGCAAATTCGCGGTATGTATAGACAAGCTCGTCGTTTGAGAAAAAGTCAAATCTTTCAAAGTCGAGCATACTGAAGCCGGGAGTGTCGGCAATAAAACCGTGCCCGGTTTTGCCGTTTGTTTTTATAGTATAAAGGCTTACGCATCTTGTGGTGTGCTTTCCGCGGGCAATTTTCCGGCTTATTTCGCCGGTTTCAAGGTTAAGTTCGGGGAAGATGCGGTTTAAAAGCGTGGATTTGCCGATGCCGGACGCGCCTGCAAATGCCGCTACCTTATTATCAAGAAGCTCTCTTATATATTTGTCCACGGGACAAGCGTCTATCCCCTCGCCCTGTACCATTACGGTAAAACCGCTTTTTTTATAGATTTCGGCATATTTCTGTGCGCCGTCTAAGTCAAGGTCTGCTTTCGTGATAATTATGACAGGCTCGATTTTTTTGTTTTCGGCTATAGATATAAGCTTGTCTACAGTGGATAGAACAGGTTCGGGTTTTTTTGCTGCAAACATAACAAACAGAACGTCGAGGTTTGCCATCGGCGGACGGATAAGCGAATTTTTGCGATTTAAAATACTGCTTATCATAACATTGTCAGCATCATCAAGCCTGAGTTCTATTCTGTCTCCCACAAGCGGTGTTTCACCATCATGCCTGAAAACACCTCTGGCACGGCAGACAAGCGTGTCGGTCTTGTTGCCGTTTTCATCCGTTACTTCTTCATCAAGGCGAATGTCGTAGTTTCCCCCGACTCCCCTGATAATTCTGCCCTGTAAATATTTTTCCATTTAGAATAACCAACCGATATCTTCGTCTTCTTCGTCTTCTTCGTTTTCTTTGGTATCCTCGGGCTCGGCTATAACCTCTTCTGCCTTACCCAGACTTACCGTAAAGCTGATGCTCGTTCCTCGCGGAACTTCGGACATTGACGAAATGCTTTGAGTGAGTATCGTGCCTTTCGGGCTTGTCGACTCTATATAGCTGACTTCTCCAAGCTTGAGCTTGCCCTCGGCAAGCAAAAGCTTTGCCGCAGCTTCGCTGCTTCCGAGAAAATCGGGTACGGTCACATTATATTCTTCCGAATTCTGCCCCTTGCTGATTGTCAGCTTTACTGTGTCGCCGTATTTAACGGTAGTGCCCGGAGCCGGGTCGCTTGCAACAACGTAGCTTTCGGGAATATAATCGTGATATACGTATTCACGCTCGGGATAGAGACCGAGCTCTTTGAGTGCGATTTCCGCTTCATAGTAGTAAAGGTAGGTGTAATCATCAAGCTCTATCATCTGAGCGCCGCGGCTGATTGTAAGCGTGATTTTGCAGTCCTGCTTGCCGGGGATTACCTTACGCTTTTCACCGTCCTTGGGCTCTTGTTCGATTATTGTGTTTACCGACGAGGCGTCAAAGACGGTCTCGATGGTTACGTCATAATGGTTTTCCTTTAACTGGGCGGCGAGCTCTTCTGTGTATATGCCGCCGACAAGCTCGGGTATTTCAACAACTATAGCATCGCTTCCCGAAGTAGCTTCTATAAGTGCAGACACAATTGTGATTGCGCTTATTATTGCAACTATAAGGAAAGCGGAGGTTATTCCGGCTATGATAGGTAACATAGAGCGGTTTTGCGCAAGAGATTTTTTCTTATTGTTGTTTGAATTCTGATTAAACAGATTTTCGTTGTCTGTGCTGTGCTGTGTTACCTTGAATACAGCCTTGGGATTGTTTTTTATCTGAAGCAGGTGCCTGAGCATCTGGGAAGCGCTCTGGAAGCGGTGCGCGGGATTTTTCTCCATTGCAATAAGTATAATCTGCTCAAGACCGCGCGGCATTGCGGGATTATGCTCACGGGGATTTTTGGGAATTGACTTTACCTGCATAAGCGCCACGGAAACCGGGCTTTCGGCTGTGAAGGGAAGATTGCCTGTAGCCATTTCATACATTGTGGCGCCGAGAGAATAAATATCGCTTCTGTGGTCGATAGGCTTTCCGCTTGCCTGCTCGGGACTGATATAAAATACAGTACCGATAGCCTTGTCTGTCATTGTGACAGTTTCGGCATTGGGTAGCTTTGCTATACCGAAATCGGCAACCTTTATGGAGCCGTCCTTTAAAAGCATAATATTCTGAGGCTTGATATCCCTGTGTACGATACCTTTTGAATGAGCGTGCTCAAGCGCGCGAAGTATCTGTTCGGAGATGCTCACGACTTCTTTGAAGGAGAGAACGCCCTTTTTCTGCATATAATTTTTGAGAGTTATGCCCTCGATAAGCTCCATAACGATATATTTGAGATTGTCCTTAACGGAAACGTCAAATATACTTACGATATTCGGATGAGAAAGCATGGCAACAGCCTTACTCTCGTTTATAAAGCGTTTGACCGCCCCTGTATCTCCCGAAATATCGTCCTTGAGCATTTTTACGGCAACAGGACGGTTTTTAAGCATATCGTATGCTTCAAAAACAACCGCCATACCGCCGATTCCGATTATTTTTTTGATTTTATATCTTCGGTCAAACACCTGACCTACGTATTTTTCAAACAATTCCATTATTTTAACCTTTCTCACAGTGAAGTTTCAGACGTTATGTATTTTTTGCCGTCCTTTATTTTTCGTTTGCGGAAATAAGGATGGCCGTGATATTGTCCGGTCCTCCCGCTTCAAGAGCTTCGTCGATAAGCTTGTCGACAGTGCGCTCGATTTTGTTTTCCGCACTTTCCTTGCGAGAAAGAGGTTTGTTAATTATTTTGTGCATTACAAGGTTATCAACCTGACCGCACAGACCGTCAGAGCACAAAAGAATTTTTGCACCCGGATATTTGTCAAGATCAACGGTGAAATAATCGCAGTCGATTTCAGGCTGTATGCCGATAGCGCGCGTTATGCGGTTTCTGTACGGGTGCGTCTTTGCTTCCTCGGGAGTGATATCGCCCACGTCGATAAGGAACTGCACGTACGAGTGATCCTCCGATATCTGTATAAGCTTTTTGCCCGAATCAATATAAAGGCGGCTGTCTCCTATGTTTGCAACGTACAGCTTGTTCTTTACAATCAGCGCTGCAACGAGAGTTGTTCCCATTCCGGTAAGCTCGCTCTGCGTGAGCGATTTGTTGTAAACCGCCTCGTTTGCATCAAAAACAGCGTGAGCAAGCGCAGCAGTTGCCTTGGTGGCGTCAATACTTGAAATTTTATTAAGGTCGATAACGCTGGCGTTTTCAAAGCTTTTCATAAAAAGCTCGATTGCCGTTTCGCTGGCAACATTACCGCCGCGGACTCCTCCCATACCGTCGCATACGACAGCTAAGAGTATGTCCTCAGAAAAGCTTTTTACCGCAAAGCTGTCCTGGTTTGTGGACCTGACCTTTCCTATGTTGGTTTTTCCGGAATAAATCATTTTTGGGCCTTTCCTTTCACTTTACCGTGATCTTCAAAGATGTATGTTCTCAGTTTTTTCTTGTATAAGCTCTTTTTTTGCGCTTTCATAGCTTCTTCGCAATTGTCCGCAGGATGCGTTTATGTCCGGACCGAGCTTTCGTCTTACCGTCGCGTTTATCTTGCGCTTGTTAAGAGTGTCGCAGAACTTCTTTACCGCTTCCTTTGAGCTTGATTCAAAATCGCGTTCCTTTACCTCGTTTACAGGAATCAGGTTAACGTGTATCGGCAAAAGCCTGCCGTTTTCGGTAAAATACTTATAAAACAGGTCGGCAAGCTTGTTTGCCTGTGAAAGTGAGTCGTTTTTTCCTGCGATAAGCGTGTATTCAAACGATATCCGTCTGCCGGTAGTTAAAAAATAGTCGCGGCAGGTTTCCATCAATTCTTTTATGTTCCATTTGTTGTTTACCGGCATTATTGACGAGCGCGTTTCATCGTCGCACGCGTGCAGCGAGATTGACAAAGTTATGCCGAACTCCTCTTTGGCAAGCGCGCGTATTTTATCCGCAAGACCGCAGGTTGAGAGCGATATGTGTCTTGCTCCGATGTTTAGTCCTTCGTCTGCGGTAACGAGCTTTAAAAATTTTATTACGTTATCATAATTGTCAAGCGGCTCTCCGATACCCATCATTACGATGTTTGATATGTCAGCGCCGTCAAAGTTTGCAGCTGCCACCTGGCCGAGCATTTCGCCCGGCAAAAGCTTTCTTGTCATACCGCCTATTGTGGAGGCGCAGAATTTACAGCCCATATTGCAGCCGACCTCGCTTGAAATACATATTGTATTTCCGTGAGAGTAGTGCATAACGACGCTTTCGATAATACTTTCGTCGTAAAGCTTAAATAGATATTTTACCGTGCCGTCTATTTTTGATACAAACTTTGCTTCAATTTTCGGCAAGGAGCAAAACAGCTCGCGCGCAAGTTTTTCACGAAGCTCTTTTGAGAGATTTGTCATACTGTCAAATCCCGCGCCCTTGCAAAGCCAGGCGAATATCTGATCGGCTCGGAATTTCGGGAGATCAAAATTCTCACTCAGATACGCCCGAAGCTCTTCGCGGCTCATCGACATTATATCCTGCTTGTCTGTCAAAATCCTGATCTCCTTTCAAATTATGATTTTTTTATCATCTTCGCAATAAAGAATCCGTCTGTATTATAAATATGCGGAAAAAGCGTTATCATTCCGTGCTGACTTTCGATTGCTTGTCCGTTTTCGGAAACGATGGTAAAATCGCAAGCTTCAAAATCCGGATTGTCTGCAAGAAAAGCGAGCACGTTATCCTCGTTTTCACAAGGATTGAGCGTACAGGTCGAATATACGAGAGTGCCCCCTGCTTTTACGTATTTTGAACAGTTGGCAAGAATCTTTTGCTGTATTTCGGGAAGCCTCTTGATGTCGCTTTCGCTCTTGTATCGCACCTCAGGCTTTTTTGCTATTACACCAAGACCTGAACAGGGTACGTCACACAAAACCTTGTCCGCTCCGCCGGGTTTTATATTTGCAAGCTCCTCATCGTATTTTGATGAGTCTGCCGCTCTTGTTTCTATTATGTTTACACCGAGCTTTCCGGCACCGCTTACTATAAGCGAGAGCTTGCTCCCGTGAAGGTCGCAGGAAACTATCTTCCCGCGGTTTTCCATAAGTAGAGCACTTGAAAAGCTCTTTCCGCCGGGGCAGGCACAGCAGTCAATTACTACGTCGCCGGGTGAAGCAGAGAGCACAATGGATGCAAGCTGCGATGCTTCATCCTGTACGAATATTTTTCCCTCTTCAAAGAGGTCTGAAAGTGCCGAAACCGCTCCGCCGTCGCTTGTAATGCCAAACGGCGAAAAATCGGTTTTCTGCGCGTTAATGGTGCGCTCTTTTAAAATATTGAGAATATCGTCTCTCTCTGCCTTTAACGTGTTGACTCTGTAGGTTGTGCTTGTACTTTCATTTTGCGCCGACATAATTTTTTCGGCGTCTTCTTGTGAATATGCTTTTGCAAAGTGCTCACACAGCCACTCGGGGTATGAATACAACACGGACATCCGTGCGTATTTTGAGAGAGAGTCAAATTTCTTGTTAAATGGCTCGCGCGAAAAAATTTCACACAGATTTTTTCTGTCAGCGTTGCCCGCGGCGCGAAGAAAGCTTCTGAGTATGGCGTTCACAAAGCCGCCAAGCGACTTGTTTGAGTGTTTTGTACATAACTTTACGCTTTCATCAACCGCCGCACTGTCCGGGATTTTGTCAAGAAACAAAAGCTGATAAAGCCCAAGCCTTAACGGAAGAAGGACGGCACGGTCAAGCTTTTCGACAGGACGGCTTGAAAGAGCAGATATGATAAAATCAAGCGTTATCATACGCTCAAGCACTCCGTAAACGAGGTTTACGTAAAGCCCCTTTTCAGCGCCTGAAAGCTCATATTTTTTTGTGGTGACATCTATTTCAAGATTTGAATACTTTTTTTGCTTTTCGCATCTCTCAAGCGAGAGATACGCAATTTCACGAGCGCTGTACAAGCTCATGCCCTCCGTGTGCTATCTTCTTGATGATCTGTTTACAAGTGAAAAAAGTCTTAAAAGGTTTGCAAGTGATACCGCAAGTGCTGCAACGTAGGTCAGCGCGGCGGCGCGCAATACGCGTCCTGCGGCACTTGTTTCTTCGCCTGTAAGGCGGCCTCCCGATTTGAGCGCGTCCATTGCACGGTTGCTTGCGTTGAATTCAACGGGAAGTGTTACGAGCTGAAAGATTGTTGAAAGTGCGAAAGCCGCGATTCCGATATATGCAAGGCCGGGAAAAGAGAAGAGTATACCTAAAAGTATGAGCGGCATTGCAAGATTTGAGCCGATATTTGTTATCGGTATTATTGCGCTTCTTATTTTAATCGGAGTGTAACCGACGGCATGCTGGACCGCGTGGCCTGCTTCGTGTGCGGCAACACCGACCGCTGCGGCTGTGTTTGCGCCGTAAACCGAGTCGGAAAGTCTGATAACATTAGCTTTAGGGTCAAAATGGTCGGTAAGATTTCCTGCAACTCTCTCAACTCTGACGTGAGTCAGACCGTTTGCGTCGAGTATAGCGCGT
Organism: Eubacteriales bacterium; assembly: GCA_045590315.1. Classification (GTDB taxonomy): domain Bacteria; phylum Bacillota; class Clostridia; order Oscillospirales; family CAG-272; genus UBA4717. The sequence goes on along the minus strand of JAZNQU010000160.1, from coordinate 4,449 downwards.
GCGCTGTCATATCCCGTCATACCGGGCACGTTTATCTTGCTGTATTTATTAAACGTCGACTGTACGTTTGACTGTGCCCAGAAAGCGAAAATTACTGCCGGAAGTACAAGAATGAAATAGGTAGTGTCTATTCCGTAAAATAACATTTTATGAAATTCTCCTTATTTATTTTGCGGTGAATTTAAGACCCTTGAGGTTTTGTTTGCCGCGGATAAAGTCGGCGGCAGACATTCGTTTTTTACCCTCGGGCAGAACTCCCGTTATTCCCACGTATCCGCGCTTGCACGCAACTACAATGGAGGATGAATCCGTGTCGGTTATACTGCCGACAAGCTCATCGGGGTTTTCACCGTCTGTACTTACTATAACCGAAGAAGTGAATTTTATCATTTTTGAGTCAAGATACGAATATGCAAGCGGGATGGGTGAAAGTCCGCGTATTCTGTTGTGTATCTCTTGAGCTGACTTGTTAAAGTCTATAAAGCAGTCGTCTTTTGTTATTTTTTCGGCATACGTTGCAAGAGAGTCGTCCTGGCTTTCATATACGTCCTTGCCTGCTCTTATTTTTTCTATTGCCTCTGTGATAGCATCGCCTGCGCATGCGGCAAGCTTGTCGTGCAAATCTTCAAAATTGTCGTTTTCGAGAATATCCACGCTCTTTTTAAGCATCATATCGCCCGTATCAAGACCTTGCGCCATTTTCATAATCGTGATGCCCGTTTCTTTTTCTCCGTCGATAATCGCTCTCTGTATCGGAGCGGCACCTCTGTATTTAGGCAATAGCGAACCGTGTACGTTTATGCATCCGCGCTTTGGGTAATCAAGCACGTACAGGGGAAGTATTTTTCCATACGCCGCAACTATGATAAGCTCGGGTGAGAGCTTTTCAAGCTCGGGCAAGAACGCGTTGTCACGCAGCGTTTCGGGCTGGTATACGGGTATATTCTTTTCTATTGCAAGCTTTTTAACAGCCGACTGCGATAGCTCCCAGCCGCGGCCTCTCGGTTTGTCGGGTTGTGTAACAACGCCGACTATTTCGTCGCCTGTTTGGGATATACGCTCAAGCACGCTTGCAGCAAAGTCGGGAGTTCCCATAAAGAGTATTTTCATTATCAGTTTCCTCTCGAAGCGCGTCTGCGTCTGCTTTTTCTTGTGTTATCCATAAGTTCATCTTCATCTACCATTCTGATGGCGCAGTCTGTGAACAGCCTGCCGTCTAAATGGTCAATCTCGTGACAGAGCGCACGTGCAAGAAGGCCTTCGCCCTTTATTGTAAAAATCTCGCCATGTCTGTTCATAGCGCGTACCGTGACCTTCATCGGCCTGTCGGTAACTCCCCATTGATGCGGAAGCGAAAGGCAGCCCTCCACTTCATTCTGGGAGCCGCTTTTTTCTATTATTTCGGGATTGATAAGCTCGATTGTGTTTCCCTCTTCGACTTCAACGAGAGCTATTCTGCGAAGCACGCCTACCTGCACGGCGGCAAGTCCTGCGCCCTCTGCCTTGTGAAGCGTGTCTCTCATATCGTCTAAAAGAGTAATAATTCTCGGAGTTATTTCTTCGACCTTGCGGCTTATGCGCCTGAGGATCGGATCTTCGTCTGTAACTATGTTAAGTAGAGCCATGAAACATTGTTCCTTTCGGGGTTGGTTGTTATATGTTCGTCGGATTTATGTCTGCGCCGATAGACACAGACGGGTATTTTTGAGTAAACTCGTTAAGAAGGAGCGAGATAAGCTCCCTGCTTTTTTTGGTGAACGCTATTTTTACAACAAGGCGCATACGGTAGACGTTGTTTACCTTGTAAACGGGTGCTTCTATCGGTCTGAATGCTGTAGCCGCGATATCTGAATACGCGCCATACGGACCTATAAGCTCGCGTAATCTGTTGTCAAGCTCACCTGTTGCCGCAAACAGCTCGTTTTCTCTCTCGCTTGATAAGGTGATTAGCGCAAAGTCGCAAAACGGCGGAAATACGAGTGTACGGCGCAATTTTATCGCACTCTTGTAAAAGCTGTCAAAATCCTGCTTTGCGGCATATGTAAGCGTTTCGTTTTCGGGATTGTAGGTCTGTATTACGGCGCGTCCCGGTTTAGAGGCGCGGCCTGCTCTGCCTATTACCTGTGTGATAAGCGAGAACGCGCGCTCGGTCGCTCTGTAATCGTCAAGATAGAGCGCGGAGTCTGCGTTTACGACACCGACGAGAGTAACGTCGGGGAAATCGTGTCCTTTTGTTACCATCTGCGTGCCGAGAAGTATATCAGCCTTGTGTTCTCTGAAATCCTTGAGTATCTGCTCGTGCTTGAAGGTGGTATCCGCCGCGTCGGATTTTCCCGAAACCGTGTCGGCATCCATACGGATAATCCTTGCATTCGGGAATTTCTCTGCAAGCTCGTTTTCTGCAAGCTGTGTGCCGAAGCCCTTGAAATTCAGGTGCTTGCTCTGACAACTTGGGCATACTTCGGGTAAAGGTTTGCGGTATGAGCAATAGTGGCACATAAGAGTGCCTGACTGCGCGTTTTTCTTTTTGTGAAGTGTCAGCGATACGCTGCAGTTAGGGCAGCTTATAACCTCGCCGCACATAACGCAGGATACAAAATTATTATATCCGCGGCGGTTGACAAAAAGAATGCTTTGTTCGTTTTTATCGAGATTTTTTTGTATTTCTTCAGCAAGCACGCTTCCGATGACAGATGTGTCTCCGCGTGCAGAATCAAGTCTTGTGTCGGCAATAATTACTTCGGGAAGAGTAGCACTTCCGTATCTTTCACTAAGCCGTACGAGCTTGTATTTTCCGCTTTCGGCTTTGTAAAAGCTTTCAAACGAGGGGGTTGCGGATGACAATAACATCAGCGCTTTGTGGTAAGCCGCCCTGTATCTTGCTATATCCTTCGTGTGATACTTCGGCGACATATCCGACTTAAAGGTGTGCTCCTGTTCTTCGTCAAGGACAATCATGCCGAGATTTTTAAGCGGAGCAAAAACCGCGCTTCTTGTTCCGATAACTACGTCTACTTCTCCGCGCTCGATCCTGCGCCTTGCGTCAAAGCGCTCTGTGGGCGAGAGGGAAGAGTGAAGAACTGCAACGCGCTCACCGTAATACGAGCAGAACAAGTTTACCGTCTGCGGTGTAAGCGATATTTCGGGAACGAGAACGATAACCGATTTTCCGCTTTCGACAGTTTTGTCTATAAGAGCTTTTATAACGCGCGTTTTTCCGCTTCCGGTTATACCGTAAAGAAGCACCGCGCGCGCTTCGTCTTTATCAAGCTCGGCGGATATTTCATCAAACGCATTCTTCTGTGCCTCGCTCAGCTCGGATTTTTTTGCCGTATGAGCGACGCTTTTGTATGAGTTGCGGAACAACTCGGTCTTTTTGCATATAAGAAGCCCGGCATCAGTCATATCATCAAGCTGATTTGTTGTTGCACCGCACATATTTTTCAGTTCGGTTTTCGTCAGCGTTTCATTTTCAGACAAAAGCTTTATTATAGCCTGTCTTACGCTGCCGCGCACAGATGTACTCTTGCCTTTTTCGGTAAGAGTGTAGCTGTACTCGTTTATCTGCTTGTATTTTCCCTCTGCGATGCGCTCCACAGGTCCTGCGACCGTGTGAATCGCATCCGTAAAGGTACAAAACGTGCGCTCTTTTAAAAATGAGCATAGCCCGAGCATTTCCTCATCAAGAGAAACGCGGTCTGTTGCGACCGCAAGCACGGGCTTGACTTTATCATATTGACAGCTCGAGCCGATACGCACTACAACGGCAAGTCGGCTGCGGTTTCCTCTTGAGAAGGGGACCTTCACTATTGTACCGGGCATGACTTTGCCCCTAAGGTCTTCGGGAACAAAATAATCGTAAATCCGGTCTGCCGCAAGAGGGAGGTCGAGTACGTAAACTCCGGCGTATACGGCAGAGTTTTTTTCTGTCATAATTTCTTATGCTTACTCTTCGTCGAAGATAAGCGACTCTTCCTTTATTCTGAATTCTCCCGAGTCGAGACGGTTGATTGCCGTTTTAACAGCCTTATCGTCGCGGAATTCGCGCTTGATCATAGCGACCAAGCTCTTTTCGGTCTCTTTGTTGGAAATGAGCTTTTCAGCGGCTTCGCGCTGGCGTACGTATTCATCAGTTACTAAACGCGCGCACTTCGCTGTTGCAACAACGAGAGTGTATCTGTTGAACTTTCCTTTTGTAAGGTTGTCGATTGACGGGTAAATCATAATGGTCTCCAATCTGCCGCCCTGCGGCTCGGTAAAAATTGCTTTGTTCTTTTATTTTTGACTTGTGTTTTTATACTTATTCGTCAGCATCTGCGTCATCGTCGCTGTCAGCTTTGCCGTTAAGTCTGCCCGAAAGCGTTTCGGGCTGGATTGCGGAAAGTATAACGTGGTCGCTGTCGGTGATGATCACCGAGCGCGTACGTCTGCAAGTCGGAGGCCAAGGGT
>JAZNQU010000159.1:0-3230 GCA_045590315.1 Eubacteriales bacterium | reverse complement strand
GGCTCATTCATATTCCTCGGTCCCACGGGAGTTGGTAAAACCGAGCTTGCAAAGGCTGTTGCTGAGGTAATGTTTGGCGACGAGAATGCTATTATAAGAATAGATATGTCTGAGTATATGGAAAAGCACAACGTGTCAAAGCTTATCGGCTCGCCTCCCGGATACGTCGGATACGACGAGGGTGGTCAGCTTACAGACAAGGTAAGAAGCAAGCCATATTCGGTAGTGCTTTTCGATGAAATCGAAAAAGCTCATCCTGATGTATTCAACATTATGCTCCAGATGCTTGATGACGGTATACTCACCGATTCGCAGGGGCGAGTTGTTGATTTCAAGAATACGATAATCATTATGACATCAAACCTCGGCGCTTCATCAATAGTTGAGCCGAAATCGCTCGGCTTTGCCGCTGCTCCTTCAAGTGACAGAGACAATATGCGCGACACGATTATGAAGAAGCTGAAAGAAGCGTTCAGACCTGAATTTTTAAACAGACTTGACGACATTATTATCTTCAACAAGCTTGGCAAAGAAGATATTGAAAATATCACACTTATAATGCTTGATGAGCTCAAACGCCGCATTGAAGCACTTGAAATCAAAGCTGAATTTGACGATGAGGTTGTAAAGATGCTCGCGCACGAGGGCTTTGATCCCATATACGGTGCCCGTCCTCTTCGCCGTGCGATAACACGCAAGATTGAAGACAGTTTTTCAAATGCTATGCTTTCGGGAAATGTAAAAGCAGGCGATAGTGTTCACGCGAAGCTTGATGAAGAAAACAGCATTGTCTGGGAAAAGCTTGATAATTAAAAGTGAAAAATCCGCCGGAAAACCGGCGGATTTTTTATGTTAATGTGCCTTGAATTTCTTCTTGCCTTTTTTACGCATAGGTCTGCCTACATAGCCGCCGAGCAACGAAACTATCGGAAAAGCCAGGAAGAACAATGAAAGAGGGCTTGACTCGGCTCCTCCGGCGGTAAATATAAGGTGAAGCGAAAATGCTAAAAGTGTATACATTACACCTGCAAAAACCGGGGCGAGAATGTTACCCTCGGATATACGCATTGCAAAAACGCCTGCAAAAAAGAGGCTGATTGCACAGATTAAGTAAGCAAACAGTGTTGTAAGCGAGTCGGGATCTTTTGTTGTAAGAAGTATTATTGAAGATACAAGTGAAAGTATCAGCGAAAGCGCAAGTGCCGCTATAAAGCCTGACAACGCGGATATAATGAATTTTTCACTTTCACTTTTTTCAGTTTTGCGAGTGAATTTGGGGGTGTTTTTTCTACTCATGGTCATAGCTCATCCTTTCAAGGTCTGTTTTAGTAAATATATATGTGAAAGGATGAGTTTTATGATTTAGAGTTTTATAAAACCGTTCGTTTTTTCAGACCGTCGGGGACGCCGGTTTCTGCAAATACATAAAAATGTTGAAATACGCTCTTAGATTTCGAATTGCGTAATTAAAAGGGACACTTTTGAAGTGTCCCTTTTGTCATTATTCAGCGTCTTCAGCTTTAACGTCAACGTTTCTGACAGCAGACTTGAGAAGTCTTATCTTCGTTCTGTCTCCGCTTGTTTCAATAAGGATTGTTTCTTCCTTAATGCTGATGATCTTTCCGATTATACCGCCGATAGTTGTGATTTCGTCTCCGACAGCCAGGCTGTTTCTCATATTAGCGGTTTCCTTTTCCTGCTTCTTCTGCGGTCTGTACATAAAGAAGTAGAAAACTACGAGCATAAGCACGAGCATGATTATTGTGGCAAATCCGCTTCCCTGTGCCGCAGGTGTTTCAGTAGCTGCTGCTTCAAGCAAATAAAACATTATATTTCTCCTTTTATTTTTATGTTTATCCGGAAGATATCCGGCACTGTTGATATTATATACCAATTTTATCCGTTTTTCAATAGATTTTACAAAACTTTATTATTTCTTTACAACAGTATGCCTTGATTTCAAGTCATACGAAAGGGCACCGGAGCATAAGAATATATAACGACATGAAAGGATAGGTTGTACACAATGGAAAATCACGTAATCCTTGAGAAAATACTCGCCAAGTTACCGCAGCGCGCAGCGTACATAATAAAAAGCGAGATTGAAAAATCAGGCTCTCAGGTGAATGAGATCAGACTCCGTACCGATCGTCCTGCGTCACTTACTCTCGATAATAAAAATGTAATTCTCCCCCTCAGATGTACCGACTCGGAGATACGCGGTACTCTGCTGTCTTTATGCGACGGCTCGCCGTATGCATACAGCGATGCCATTATGCGCGGATACATACCACAGAAAAACGGAGTCAGATGCGGAGTTTGTCCGATCAAAGGTGCCGGCGGCTCGGTCGATTCAATTTCGTCTCTATGTCTTCGGATTCCGTGCGAGCACGGCGAGCCCGCCGGGCTTTACGAACTGTGCACCAAAGATAGCAGAATATTACCCACTCTATTCTACTCTCCTCCGGGAATCGGCAAAACGACTTTGCTTCGTTTTATTATAAAAAGGCTTTGTTCCGGAGAGCGAGCATTTCGCGGTGCGGTAGTTGACTCCAGGCGCGAGCTGTATACGCGTGCGTCTTCTCAAGACACGCTTACCGACTACCTCTTCGGCTACGAAAAAGGCGAGGGGATCGAGCTTGCAGTTCGCACGCTTTCGCCCGAGGTGGTCTTCTGCGATGAGATAGGCCTCAGAGAAGATGCCGAGTCGATACTCGCCGCTGAAAACACAGGTGTTCCCCTTATAGCAAGCGCGCATGCAGACTCGATTGATGCGCTCTTTAAAAGGCCGCAGATCGCACGTTTGCGTGATGCAGGTGTATTTGCAAGGTACGTCGGTATAAAACGTCAGGGTGACGAATATGATTTTGAAATATATGATACAGAGTAAATCAAACACTTCAAAATCGCCCTCTTCAACTAAAAAGGTAACAGACTATGTTTAAAATCATCGGAATTGCACTCATTATAGCATCTACAAGCATAGCCGGTGCGGAATGCGCCGCTATGCTTAAGCGGCGTGTGCACTCACTTGAAGCTATAATAAAAATGTTTGACTCGCTTGAAGTGAAAATAAGTACGTTTGCGACTCCCCTACCTGATTTTTTTGCCTCATACAAGGACGAGCATCTCGATAAATGCGGCTTTTTGGAAAGCGCTTGTAAAGACGGATTTTCTTCCGCTGTTCGCACAAAAGCAGACTGTATGCTTTTGTCTGACGAAGATATTCA
>JAZNQU010000158.1:0-11209 GCA_045590315.1 Eubacteriales bacterium | reverse complement strand
CCGACTTGAATACTACGATGAAGAAACTACGGTATATGTAGATGACTTTGAAGTGGTAGAAGTCAAAGCATATACGGAAAGTGTTCAAAGAGTAGACATCAGTACGATGGAAGGAACTGCACGTTGCGAGTTCATATCAGGTAAGGTACCTGCATTTGTAGAAGCATATTTTGCACAGTAATCTAATATAAGGTGTCGGGGGGACTGGTATGTCCCCTCGGCACAAAACAAAGAGAGAATGGCTATGAAAAAAGAGAAAAAGCAAGTAAACAAAAGAGAGCAGAGAGAGCGCATAAAAACCTCGCTGTTTATACTGCCCGGATTTATCGGCGTGGCGGTCTTTTTCCTCTTGCCTTTGTTCATAGTAATATATTACTCTCTTATCGATAATCCAATAAACGCAGAGTTTGTCGGACTTGATAATTTTTTATCTCTCTTATCTAACGGCTCATTTAAGCTCGCGGCGAAAAATACGGTGCTGTTTACAGCTCTTGCACTCCCGCTTGCGATAATAATACCGCTTTTGCTTGCAACCATACTGATGAATAATATACCCGGCAAAAGCTTTTTCAGAACAGTGCTTATTAGCCCTCTCATGGTGCCGACAGCATCAATAATACTTATATTTGAAGTCATATTCAACTATAACGGCGCACTCAACGCAGCACTCATGCCGTTTGGCTTTGAGGCGATAGACTGGATGCGCGGCGAGTTTTCGCGATACATAGTAATACTTTTGTACCTGTGGAAGAACGTCGGGTACAATATGATCCTTTTTATGGCGGCGATAGCCGCAATACCGCGTGATATGCTTGACGCGGCAAGTATAGACGGCGCGTCCGGCGCACGTACTTTCTTTAAGATAAAATTACCGTATCTTTCTTCAACGATACTTTTTGTCGGTCTGCTTTCGCTTATCAATTCGTTTAAGGTCTTCAGAGAGGTTTACCTTCTGACCGGCAACTACCCGAATGAAAACCTCTATATGCTGCAGCATTTTATGAATAATACTTTCCAACGTCTTGATTACCAGAAGATGTCGTCTGCAGCAATAATAATGTGTATAGTAATGATAGTAATAATCGGTCTGCTTACGTGGATAGACTCAAAATTCGGCAAAGACCTTGAAGCAGACTGAGAGGTATATACAGATGAGAAAAGAAATCATTGCCGACCCCCTGCTTTTGCGGGCGCGGCGCACGAAGAAACTTGCGAAAATACGGCGCGGCATATTCATAGCGGCTTCGCTTATACTTATGTCCGTTCTCTCGGTAGTAATAATAACACCGATACTGTTAACGATAACCAACTCGTTTATGTCCTCGTCTGAAATATCGTCAAACTACGGACAGGTATTTTCGGCACTTACCTCAAAAGAGGGAAGCACGTTTATAGCCGAAACGGTGAATTTGAAGTTGATTCCCGACAATGTGGTTTTCGATCAGTTTTCAACGATACTTATAAAAAGCCCGAAGTACATACTCAAATTCTGGAATTCGCTTTTATACTGCGTACCGATAGTGGTATTTCAGCTTGTCATAGCGCTTGCCGCGGCATACGGATTTGCAAGATTTGAGCGCGGAGCGAGAGCGATAGTGTTCTTTGTGTACATAATACTCATGCTCATGCCGTACCAGGTAACGCTTGTGCCAAACTTCATAGTTGCAGATAAGCTCGGACTTTTAAATACCAGGTGGTCGATAATATTACCAGGGATTTTCTCGCCGTTTGCGGTATTTATACTTACTCGTTTTATGAGGCGTATACCGACCTCGCTTATAGAGGCGGCAAAGCTTGACGGAGCGGGCGAGTGGCGAATATTCAGACATATATGCGTACCGATGTCGTCAAGTATAATATATTCGGTGGCGATTCTCATATTTATAGATTATTGGAATATGGTCGAACAGCCGCTTATAATGCTCTCCGACACCGAAAGCCATCCGCTGTCGGTATTCTTGTCAAACTTAAATACGGCAGACACGGGAATAGCCTTTGCGGCGGCAACAGTTTATATGGTCATCCCGATGCTCATATTCTTATACAGTGAAGATTATCTCGTCGAAGGAATTTCATATTCCGGCGGTATCAAATAGACAGAAAGGCGTGTAAAAATGGAAAGTAAGAACAAAAAACGCGAAATTATAAAAAACATAATTATTATATTTTTGATAGTTATGCTCCTCTTAACCTTTTTCTCAAATACGATAATGAATCGCTCTCTGCCCGAAGTTTCAACCCAATACGCAAGCTACAAGCAGATAAGCGATAAAATACGCGCCAGTGCAACTGTCTCTGCTAATCAGGATTATAACGTTGTAGGCGATGAAACGCGCGAAATATCCGAGGTGCACGTGCGCCGCGGAGATAAAGTAGAGCGCGGACAGGTGCTCTTCAGCCTTACACCAAATGAGAGCAGTGCATTATCCGACGCACAGAAGGCACTCAATCAACTGCTTATCCAGAAACAGCAGATGTTGATTGAGGACGTCTCGGGTGAAACTGCCGATTACGATTATGAAATCAAGAAGAAGCAGGAGGAACTTGACAAAGCACGTGCCGATCTTGCGTCTATTCCCGAATATGAGTTAAAGCTTGAGGAATTTGAAGCCGAAGTTGAGACTCTTGAGGAAGCGCTCGAAGAAATAAATGAACGCTATGACACTCTGAGCGCAAAAATGAACAAGTATGAATCCAAATACGAAGATATAGCAGAAAAAGACGGGCAGTCAAGTGCCGCTACAGCAAAAGCACAGGCCCAATATGATGCAAAAAAAGCCGAAATCAAGAAGCTTGAAGATGAAATCGAAGCTCTTGAGGAAAAAAACACAGAACTTGATACTGTAATTTCCGAATCAAACGACAAAAAGGGCATATATCAGGAAAATATAGGCCTGATAGGCTCAACAAACGCAAATATATCTGCGCTTCAGAGCGCTATGGAGCAGGCTGATGCTGAGCTTCGTGCAATAGAGCGCGAATACCATTATTTTCAGGAAATGAACAGCGCAAAGAACGCGCTTGATTTGGCTGTCGGTACTTCTGATGAGGCTGCGGCTCAGGAAAAATATAATGCCGCGTTAGCTGAATACACAGCTATAGCCGGAGACACGACACGTACCGAGAGTATGTATTTGCAGATTATCGACACCTGCAGTACCGCTGCCAAAAACGCTGCTAACGCATACTACGAAGCAGCAGGAAAAAAGGAAGACTCTTCCCGTTACGAAGAAAAATTAAACGATGTAAACCGTGATATTGCGAACAAAGAAAAGCAAAAGAACGATAACGCACTTAAAATAGAGCAGAACAAAAAGCAGATAGAAAAGATAAACGAAGAGCTTGAAGAGCTTGATGAGATTATTGCAGTCGTTGAATATGCAAAATTAAAGAGTGAAACCGATACTCTCAAAAAGAACATAAAGGATCAGACAAAGGAGCTTGAAAATAAAAAAGAAGAGCTTGACGAGTTTATAGAGGACGGTCCCGGTGACGCAGACGATCTTGAAGACGCAATTGAGCTTGCAGAGCGTGAAATAGAAGCGCTTGAAAGAAAGCTCGCGGCAGACAAAAAGAACGAGCCGTACAACGAGGAGATCAAGCGCCTTGAGCTTGAAAACATAAACGACTCTATCGCAATGCAGCAAAAGGAGATTGCGCGCATAAAGAGCAAGCTTACAAACACCGAAATAACATCTCCCGTAACAGGAACTATCACAAGCCTTTCGTACACCGCAGGCGAAGAGTTTGAAGCGGGTGCAACGATAGCGACAATCGCGATAAGCGAAAAGGGCTATACGATGGAGTTTTCAGCAACAAACGAGCAGTGCCGCCGTATAAATATCGGCGACAGAGCAGATCTTCAGTCTTATTACTGGGGAGAAGCTCCTGAAATTACGGTTACGGCATTTAAAAACGATCAATCCAATCCCGGCCGCGGCAAAATAGTCGTCCTTTCGGTAAGTGGCGAGGATATAACTGCCGGTCAGACGCTTAATTTCACGCTTGGCGATAATACCAGAAGCTATGATAAGGTAGTGCCCAACAGCGCAGTCAGAGAAGACGCTAACGGTAAATTTGTACTCGTTGTAGAATCAAAGAGCACGCCTCTTGGCAACCGATACACCGCACGCCGCGTAGAAGTTGAGGTATTAACCTCCGATGAAACTTCATCAGCCCTCTCAGGTGAACTTCTCGGCGGAGAATTTATAATAACGACCTCGTCTGCACCCGTTTCGGACGGTATGCAGGTAAGACTTGCAGACAAGTAATATTATGAGAAAGAAAATAGTAATTGCAGCCGCTGCCATAGCGCTTCTGTTTGCACTTATAGGCGGATCGATAGCACTTTATATCTCAAATATACCCCGTGAACTTATAGAGTACAAAAGCTCTGAAAAGTGGGGAGCAGAGGAATATGCGCATATGGCGGCATATATGAACACCGACGCCGGCTTTACGGCAAATGCGATGCTGAAAGCACTTTCAGAGCTTGAGTCTGCATATACCGTTGACTCTGTAGATACAGCAGCGGCACTGTACAGCGCGTCAATGGAGACAAGTGCAACACTCTCAGCGCAAAACAGCGACAGAAGTGCCTCGTGTAACGCAACTGTGTATCTCGGTGATTATTTCAGATTTCATCCGCTTGAGATAATAGAGGGTGCATACCCGAGCATTGACAGTACGCATACCGATTCAATACTTATCGACGAGCTTGCCGCGTGGCAGCTTTTCGGCACCCAAAGAGGTGTCACAGGGCTTGAAGCGAAGATTGGAAACGACGTTTACACCGTATGCGGAGTCGTCAGCGTTCCACAGGGTGTGTATAGTGAAGTTTACGGTGAAAAGCCGCGAGTTTACATAAATGCAGATTCAGCAGCCTGCAGGGCAGGGTCATCAGGGCGCTCATTTACCTCATTTGAAGCAATGATTCCCGATCCGATAACAAATTTTGCTGAAAATGCGCTGACAGGTGTTATTGAAAGCTTTGATCCGATAATACAGAATATTGATACCCGTTTTGAGGGTGAAACACTCAAAGAAGTGTATGACGGACAAACGGCGCTGATAACAGATTCAAGGCAAACAAATTATCCGTATACCGAAAAAGCAATGCTGATACTGTCGCTTAAAGCGGCAGATGCATATGCCGTGCTTCGAGTGATGTTTATAATATCACTTGTCGGAATAACGGTTCTGTTCTTTGCACTGTTCGGACCGTGCGTACGTTTTGTTGAGCGTATGCTTAAAAAATTAAGATTTTAACTATCTGAGAAAGGGAGTCGCACCATGAAAAAAATTATTAGGCTCATACTTGTACTTATCATACTTGCTATGCTTGTAGCCGCAGTATCGTGCTCAAAGAGTGAAATGCCTGAAAAGCAGATACTTGATAACGTCTATAAGATTGAAACGTTTGCTCTTCCCGAAGGAATGGAGTACGCAAACTCGTTGTTTGAAACAAGCGACGGATACATAATCTACGGACAGCTGTACGATGAGGAAACAGGGTATTCAAACAAATTTGCCCGCCTTGATGAAAATTTTGCGATGGTCGGAGAATATTTCGACATTGGAGTAGAACTTGATGAAAATAGTTGGATGGGCGATATACAGGTAGCAGATGACGGCACCTGCTACACAACTATAAGCAGTAACTACTACGATGAAGAAACAGGATATTACGAGTCGAAGTATTATCTTGCACATCTCGATTCTGAGTATAAGATTATAAAGCAGGTCCTGACAACCGAATTGTTAGGCCTTGATCCAACGGAGTATGCGTATATCTATAATCTGACGCCTATCAGCAAAGGTAGACTTGCGTTTGTAAGCAATGACATTGTATACGTTGTTGACGCAGATATGAATATAATATTCAAAAAGACTGTGGAAGACCTCGGCGCAGCGTATATGAATGCAATTATTGATACAGAACGAGGACTTCTTATTATATACAATGATCTGGAATACAACAGTAAAGCCGTACTGATTGATACTGAAACTATGAGCGTAAGCGAGCCGTATGATTTTACAGGACTCGGTTACGGGCAGTATTTCGGCGCGAAAGGCGAATATGATATATATTATATCGACGAAGCTGGAATATACGGTTATAATATAGAAACAAAGACAAGCGAGCAGCTTTTGAATTATATGAATTCCGACCTTATGGACTTTTATCCTAACTCGCTTATAGCTGAAGAGGATCACAGCTTCATTTGCACTTCGTGGGATTACAGCAGCTCGGACGCAAGCGGAATGGTTATTATGCGCCTCTCTCCCGTTGCAGACGAGGAAATAAAGCCTAAGTACTTAATAACACTCGGCGCGCTTTACATGAACTATAACATCCGCAATCAGGTGTACAATTTTAACCGTGCAAACGATGAATACAGAATAGTACTTAAGGATTATTCCGAAGGCATTGATTACAGTGAAGAAAGCGAATACACCTATGAGGACGCGATAACAAAGCTTAACGGAGACATCGCTTCGGGTAACGTTCCCGACCTTCTCGTATGTTCAACTGAAATACCGTTTGACAGCTATTCGTCAAAAGGACTTTTTGCCGACCTTTACGAGTACATAGATAACGATGAAGAGCTTGACCGTTCAATGTTTGAGCCGAGCGTGTTAAAGGCATATCAGACGGGCGACAAGCTTTATAGAATTGCATCGCAGTACAGCGTGCGCGGTTTTATGGGCAAGAGCGACATCGTCGGCGCATATAAGGATAATTGGAACACCGACGCGTTCCTTTCTCTTGCAAACTCACTGCCTGAAGATTCGTCAATGTTCCAGGATATGACCAGATCAATGATGATGGATCTCTTTATAAACGGTATGTACGATGAGTTTATTGATGTAAGTACAGGTAAATGTAATTTTACAGACGGTACGTTTGAAAATATACTTGAATATGCGGCGACACTCAGTGAAACAAGCATATTTGATAATCTTGATTACAGTAACGTTGACAACGATTTCTGGCTTGATTACGAGAACGCGTACTATGAGGGCAGAGCAGTGCTTGCGCAGACCTACGTAAGCAGCTTTGCAGACGTTATATCCACAATGAATTACACCTTCAGAACTGACGAAGTTGAATTTCTCGGATATCCCACCAAGAGCGGCAATCCGATTATAACAGATGACTCAGCTTCAATTGCTATGTCATCAAAATCGAAGCTCAAGGACGGAGCATGGGCATTTATATCCTCTCTTCTTTCACCGGAATATCAGGATAAGCTCGACTGGGGACTTCCCGTACTTTCATCGTCGCTTGAAAAGATAATGAACGATCAGATAAAAGCTGATCAGGAACGCAAGAAGCGCGATGAAGAATACGCAAACGGCGATATAATCGGCGGCACGATAATCAGGCCTATGGTCGAAGCAGCAGTTGCCGTAGATATGGCAGAAGACTCTATATACCCTAATCTCTATCTTGACGAAAACTACGCAAATAAGATACTTGAATTTATCAGAAGTGCGGATATGCTTGCAAGATATGATGACAAGATAATGGAGATAATAAACGAAGAAGCCGGCCGCTTCTTTGAAGGACAGTGCACAAGTAATCAGGCTGCAAACGCAGTACAGAGTCGCGTGTCCATCTACGTTAGCGAAAACAGTTAAACAGATACATAAAAAGGGGAATCGGGTTGATTCCCCTTTTTATCTGATTCTTGACTTGTTAACAATTATGTGGTATAATTAATCGATTTATGCTTTAATATGGCGTGATAATCAAGGCGATTCCAAACATAGTTTTTCTGGCTTTCAAAGCTATGTGATATCTTACAGTAAAAATGATTCTGAAAAGGAAAAACAAAAGTGAACGAAAAGCAAAATGTTAAAAGCCGACCGCGCGTTGTGTGGAAGGACGGTAAATGTATCATATATAGTCCCGAAAGCAAAACTGCGACTAATGTTCAGAGAGCACCGGAGGCAAAAGCTAAAGGGACTCAGCAAGCACACAAAAGAAGAACGCCGGTCAAGACGGTAAACAGAAAAGCGACAAGGGCGGCTGAACCTGATTTTTTTGCAGGACTTAAAAACAATATTGTTGCAGTGGTTTTGGTGTTTGCGGCAATATCGGTGGTAGTTGCGGCAGCAGTTACATTTATACCCGGTGAGACACCGGCAGAGAAGACACAGGACACGGGAATAGTAGAAAATAATATTGTAAACAAAACGCCTGAAGAGCCTGAGCCCTTATATGTTGTGCCGCAGATAAACACGGAATTTGCAGTTTGTATTGATCCGGGGCACGGCTTTGATGATGTAGGTACATCAAATCCGGAGCTTGGCGTGTACGAGCACGAGGTTGTACTTTCTGTAGGACTGAAGCTTCGTGATAAGCTTGAAGCGGCAGGGATAAAGGTTTATATGACACACGATACAAACGAGCCGCCTCCGGACGCGGCAGAACCGTATCTGTTTGGCATGAAGAAGAGAAACGGACTTGCAAATTCGCTTTCAGACGTCGGACTTTACATATCCATACATTGCGATGCGTTTTATGAAGACACAACAGTCTACGGTCCGCGTGTTTATCATATGAGTGATGACAAGGGCGGAGAGGGAGTTGCCGCTGAAATTGAAAAAGAGCTTTTGCTGTTAAATTCCGAAAAGGAAATACAAGTCAAAGCGATGAGCGGTATGAACTCATACCAGGTTTTAAGGGAGTCGGATATGCCGGCAGTTCTTGTAGAAACCGGCTTTTTGTCAAACCCCGGCGAGGGAGCGGCAATGCTTACTGAAACGTGGCGTGATGATATGGCAGAAGCGCTTGCAAAAGCAATAATAACATCCTGTGAAAACGGCGTTTTATACTGAAAAAACAAGAAAAAATAACCAATAGAAAAAATAAAAAAATCTATTGACAAATATATACGCTTATGGTATAATGTTTAAGCGCGTTTCAAAAAGCGTATATATTTGACCCGGTAGCTCAGAAGGTAGAGCACATGACTTTTAATCATGGTGTCCGGAGTTCGACTCTCCGTCGGGTCACCAAAAAGAAACGACAATTTCTAAGGAGATTGTCGTTTCTTTTTGTACTATTATCTCTTCACTTTTCTCTCTTCACTTTTCTCTAAGAAATTGTCGTTTCCAGATAAGAGATAAAAGAGAAGAGAGAAAAGTAAAGGTAGCTTTGCTTACGCAAAGCATTGAATTATATCATAAGATATGATATAATGTTTATGTTGTAATAATGGAAGCCCATTGGTTGAGAAAACTCTTGATTTTGCAAGAAAAACATTTCACTAAGGAGTTAAAAATGGAAGTATTGTTTATAGGCAACAGCTTTTCTGAAGATGCCACAGCTTATCTTCACGGTATAGCTAAGGCGGACGGAGTCAATATAAACGCAGTAAACCTCTATATCGGCGGTTGTACCCTCGAGCAACACTATAGAAATATGTTAAGCGAAAAGGATAAGTATGCCTTGCAGGTGAACGGTGTGATTACCGGCTTTTACGTTTCCCTTAAAGAAACACTGTTAAACAGAAAATGGGACTATGTTTCTTTCCAACAGGCAAGTCACTTTTCAAATGATTTTGATACATATATGCCGTATATAAGTGAGCTTTCTGAATACGTAAAAAAATATGCTCCGAAAGCGAAACAGATAATTCATCAGACCTGGGCATATGAAGAGGGAAGTGACCGTCTTAAAAATCTGATGGGTTACGAGAGACAGAGCGATATGTATAACGATATAGAAGCGGCTTATAATAAAGCAGCTGAAACGATACACGCTGATATGCTCGTACCGTCGGGCAAGCTTTTTCAAATGCTTATAAAAGAAAGCGTAGGACCTGTGCACAGAGATACCTTTCACGCATCCTTTGGAATAGGCAGATACGCGCTTGCGCTATTGTGGTATAAGTGCCTGAGCAAAAATGACGTAATGCAAAACGCATTTGCAGATTTTGACGAAGAAATCAGCGCGGAAAACGTAAAGAAAATAAAAAAATGTGTATTTTGTTTATAAAAGACTACGGGCAGAGTTTATACTCTGCCCGATTTTCATTTATGACAAACTAACTCTTGAGTCACCGTCAACAATTTCGATTTGTATGTCGTTAATAAACTCATCATCTTCGTAGTGCTTGAATTCTTTGAGAATTCTAATCATTTTTTCAGCAATGCCATCAAACTTACGCTCGATTACATCAAGACCTTTAATCTCGATGTGGATTGGATCATCTCCAACCATATCGGTGAGACAGTCCCAAAAAGCATCCCAATTACAACCGTAATAATCAGGCCAGTCGAGAGCTTCTTTGATTACAAGATGCATTTCTAAATAGTATTGTACGTTAGTAAAATCTATTGTGTATAAATCTTTGTATTGATACATATAAATCTCCTTTATTACACCTTATTATACAGTACATCCAAAAAAATGCCAAATATAAAAGAGAAAAGGCAATAAGCTACATTGAACTTATTGCCTTTTGAAGTTTACTTAATGCTTGTCACGGTATTATCCGCTTTAATAAAAACATTATTGAATTCACCGACTGCAGCTTCAATTAACATTTTTATCTCAAGCTCGCTTATAGTGATGCCTTTGAGTGCAAGCATTTCACTTGCCGATAGTACAACCTCGTTGTACTTTTCTTCACCGCGTAAGTCCTTGTATAATTGTTCAACTGCTTTAACACAGGTATTAACAACGTCCTTCTTTGTCTTATCATTTACATACTTCGTATATAGCGATTTTATCCAAAGACCGATATAGCCTGCAATTGCAGTAAGAACTGTGTAAAGAATCATAGTACCGTATTCATTTATAAAATTTGTAAGCATGATTAACTCTCCTTTATATTGCAGTAAAGTGATATGGCTTAGCTACATTTTTTCGCCGAGCTTGCGCCATAAATCATCGGCAAATATGTATTTGTCGAGATATTTTACCGTGTGAGGAAGCAAACCGCAGCGCTTGATAACACCGTCGCGGGTGCACTTTCCCTCGCCGCGGCGAATAGCAAATGCAAGCTTTCGCCAGAGATCTCCTGCCCACATATAAGCATTTATGTAAGTCCTCGTCGCCTCGGCAAATCCGCAGGTTTTGACAACTTCGTCCGAATAGTATTCATTTTCAGAAATCTCACACACCGCGTTAGGCAGATTAAGATAGGACGCCGCGTCAGATGCCTTTGCATTGCCCGGACGCACTTCAAAATGA
>JAZNQU010000157.1:0-3320 GCA_045590315.1 Eubacteriales bacterium | reverse complement strand
TAAGCCAAAGCCCGAAACAGACGGGAAGAAAGGTTACGTTTGCAAGATATGCGGCTATGTTTATGAAGGCGACGTGCTTCCCGAGGACTTTATCTGTCCTTTGTGTAAGCACGGTGCTGCTGATTTTGAACCAATTAAATAATAATAATAATATATACAGGAGGAAATGAAAATGAAAAGATATGTATGCGACGCATGCGGTTGGGCTTATGACGAGGCTGCAGGTGCACCCGAACTCGGCATAGCGCCCGGAACAAAGTTTGAGGATCTTCCCGCAGACTTTGAATGCCCTCTCTGCGGAGTAGGCAAAGATATGTTCTCTGAAGAATAATTTACTTAATGGAGGATTATAACAATGGCTGAAAACAAGTACAAGGGTACCCAAACAGAAAAAAATCTCATGGCTGCTTTTTCGGGAGAATCGGAAGCACGCAATAAGTACACTTATTTTGCATCCGTTGCAAAGAAGGCCGGTTATGAGCAGATCGCAGCGCTTTTCTTAAAGACTGCAGAAAACGAAAAGGAACACGCAAAGCTTTGGTTTAAGGAGCTTGCAGGTATCGGCGATACTGCTGAAAACTTAGCTTCTGCCGCAGCCGGTGAGAATTATGAGTGGACAGATATGTATGCCGGCTTTGCTGAAACAGCAGAGAAGGAAGGCTTTAAGGAGCTTGCGGCAAAGTTCAGACTCGTTGCGGCTGTTGAAAAGCATCACGAAGAGCGTTACCGTGCGCTTCTCAAGAACGTGGAAACTGCACAGGTCTTTGAAAAGAGTGAAGTTAAGGTATGGGAATGCCGTAACTGCGGACATATCGTAGTTGGAACAAAGGCTCCCGAAATCTGCCCGACATGCGCTCATCCTAAGGCTTATTTCGAAATTCACGCTGAAAACTATTGATGAAACAGAGTTCCCACGGAATAATCGTGGGAACTCTGTTTATAAAACGGAGATTTTATGGAACTTGTATTATTAACAGCACTCGGAGTGGGCGGCGCTACAGTTTTTGGCTCACTAATAGGCTTTGCATTCAAGAAAGTGTCGCATAAGTTTTCTGATATTGTGCTCTCATTTGCCGCAGGCGTTATGCTTGCCGCGGCGGTGCTCGGACTCATACTGCCGTCACTTGAATACGGAGGGAAGTGGGGGCTTCTTATAACTATCGCAGGTGTTTTTGCAGGCGCGCTCTGCTTAAACGTTGTGGATAAGATTGTTCCGCACCTGCATAAGCTTATGGGAAGTGAGGCTGAAGCGCATAATAACGCAAACTTAAGCCGAGTGCTTTTGTTTGTAACGGCTATCGCAATACATAATCTGCCCGAGGGAATCGCGGCAGGTGTAGGATTTGGCTCGGGTAATACCACGCAGGCACTACTGATAGCCGGCGGTATCGCGCTTCAGAATATCCCCGAGGGTATGGTCATAATAGGACCCATGCTTGCGGCAGGGGTAAAGCCATCGAAGACCTTTGTATGTGCTATGCTGACCGGACTTGTAGAGGTTGTCGGAACGCTAATCGGATATTTTGCAGTAAGTATAGCTCAAGCGATACTTCCGTTTGCGCTCGCCTTTGCCGGCGGTACCATGCTGTACGTTATAAGCGATGAGATGATACCTGAAACACACGCTCACGGACACCAAAGAGGAGCGACGTACGCGCTTCTCGTCGGCTTTTGCGTAATGCTTGTAAGTGACGTTTTACTTGGATAAAATGAAAAAGACTTGTCAATCGACAAGTCTTTTTTGGTCGGAGTGACTGGATTCGAACCAGCGGCCTCTTGGTCCCGAACCAAGCGCTCTACCAAACTGAGCCACACCCCGTGATTATACATTATTAAATTCTAAATCTTCACTCATGTTGCTTGGTTCGCAAGCAACCAAGCGCTCTACAAACTTTTTCGCTGCGCTCAAAAGTCATATGAGCCACACCCCGTGATTATACATTATTAAATTTTAAGTTTTCACCCATATTACTTGGTTTGCAAATATGTTAAGCTTAATCAGATAAAGGTAACGAGTTGAGATTGAAATTAAAGTGAAACTAAAAACGTGCAATGCCGGCGGGCGCTACCCGCCCAAGCGCTCTACAAACTTTTTCGCTGCGCTCAAAAGTCATATGAGCCACACCCCGAAATTATTAAGTTTAATCAGATGAAGGTGGCGAGTCAAGATATACTTTAAAGAAATCTAAATACGCACTGTGCCAGCGGGTGTTACCCGCTCACCCGACAATTATACCATTTAATTTTTGCTTTGTCAATAGATTTCAAGACAAAATATTAAGTAATTATCACACTCTCCTATCTGGAAGATAAGAGAGTGTGTATTTGCAATTTAAAGCATTTCGCGTCTGAGCTCTTCGCCTGATTTTGCGCTCAAATATGCAGGCGCGATATCAAAGACTGTTTTGCATCCGCTTGCACCCTCAAGGCTTAAACGGTAAGCCGCACGTGCATATGCTACAATTACACTTGCGGTAAACTCCGGATTTGAATCAAGCTTTAAGCTGTATTCGATTATGTGATTATTCTCAAGCTCTGCGCCTGTTCTGCCGCTTCTTATAACGAAGCCGCCGTGGGGGATGCCGCTGTGGTCACGAGCAAGTTCTTCTTTCGTAATAAAGTGAACGGTAGTGTCGTAATCGGCAAAGTAGTTTGGCATTGTCTTTATCTCGTTTTCAATGCGTGCCTTGTCAGCACCCTCTTCTGCCACTACAAAACATTCGCGCGTGTGCTTTTCGCGTGTGGTAAGCTCGGGGTTTGTACCGCTTCTTACCGCGTCAAGTGCCGCGTCAACGGGGATAGTGTACTGCCTTGCATCAACAACGCCGTCGATTCTGCGTATAGCGTCCGAGTGCCCCTGGCTTACGCCCTTGCCCCAAAAAGTATAGCTGTTACCGTCAACTAAAACGGCAGAAGCAAAAAGGCGGTTGAGAGAGAACATACCGGGGTCCCAACCTACAGATATGATACCGATTTTACTTGACTTTTTAGCCTCACGGTCAACGTTTTCAAAATGCTCGGGGATTTTCGCGTGCGTGTCAAAGCTGTCAACTACATTGAAGTATTTAGCAAGCTCGGGTGTCTGCACAGGCAAATCTGTTGCACTGCCTCCGCAGAGAATCATAACGTCGATCTTGCCTGCCATATCCTTGACTGTATCTGCATGCAGAACGGGCACATCCGGAGTCAGGATTTTTACAGACGCCGGATCGCGGCGCGTGAAAACAGCCGCAAGCTCAAGGTCGTTATTCTGCTTTATTGCACACTCGACACCGCGGCCGAGATTGCCGTAACCGAAAATACCAATACGAATACTCATC
>JAZNQU010000156.1:0-5283 GCA_045590315.1 Eubacteriales bacterium | reverse complement strand
ACTCTGTTGGCGAAGCTAAGGCTGTACGCAGCCCCGGCAGACGTGAGATCGGTCACGGAGCACTCGCCGAGCGCTCTCTCATCCCCGTTCTTCCCTCTGTTGAAGAATTCCCCTACGCTATCAGATGCGTATCCGAAGTAGTATTCTCTAACGGTTCTACATCTCAGGCATCCGTTTGCGGCTCAACTCTTGCGCTTATGGACGCAGGCGTGCCGATCAAGGCTCCCGTTGCAGGTATCTCCTGCGGTCTTATCACCGAAGGTGAACGCTGGATGACAATGATCGACATTCAGGGCGTTGAAGACTTCTTCGGCGACATGGACTTCAAGGTAGCAGGTACTCACAAGGGTATCACATCTATCCAGATGGATCTCAAGATTGACGGTCTTACACCTGAAATTATCAAGAACGCTCTTGAAACAACACACAAGGGCCGCGACTATATCATCGACGAAGTTATTCTCAAGGCTATAGACAAGCCTCGCGAAGAAGTTTCCGAATACGCACCCAAGATGATCTCTATGACAATCGATCCCGAAAAGATCCGTGAGGTTATCGGAAGCGGCGGAAAGGTAATCCAGAAGATCGTTGCCGACACAGGCGCGAAGATCGACATCAACGACGACGGAAGCGTATTTATCGCTGCAGTTAACCGCGACAGTGCACTCGCTGCAAAGCAGATCATCGACGCTATCGTATTTGAGCCCGAGGTTGGCGAAATATACGAAGGTGTTGTAACAAGAATCATTCCGATCGGTGCATTCGTTGAAATCGCTCCCGGCAAGGAAGGCCTTGTTCACATCTCAAAGCTTGACAACAAGCGCACAGAAAGAGTTGAAGACATTTGCCAAGAGGGCGACACAATGAAAGTCAAGTTCCTTGGCACAGACGAAAAGGGCAGATACAATCTTTCGAGAAAAGACGCTCTTTAATAGTTAAAAGCAAAGATTTTATGCTGCCGCAATTAACACCGTTATTTGCGGCGGCATTTTTAAAATCTTGTTCGGTTTGCATTGAAAGGAATTAAAATATGACCGTACAACAAATGAAAGACGAGATACTCAGACTCAAAAAAGAAAATGACATTTGTATACTCGTTCACGCATACCAGAATCACGACATTTTTGAAGTTGCAGACTATATAGGCGACTCATACGGACTGAGTGAAAAGGCAGCAGCGGCAAAAGAGAAAACCGTACTTATGTGCGGTGTGCGCTTTATGGCGGAAACTGTGAAGATACTGTCGCCCGAAAAGACAGTTCTTTTGTCTCACCCGGATGCAGGCTGCCCTATGGCAGAACAGCTTAGCGTTGAAGAGCTTAAAGAGCTTAAAGCAAAACATCCGGACTATGCCGTTGCCGCTTACATAAACACAACTGCCGCGCTCAAATGTGAGTGCGACGTATGCGTAACCTCATCGTCTGCTGTAAAGATAATCAAAAATATTGAAAACAAAAATATACTGTTTATCCCCGACTGCAATCTCGGTGCATGGGTGGCAGAATCTGTACCCGAAAAGAACATCAAGCTTATAAGCGGCGGCTGCCCGACTCATTTGCGCATTACACCGGCTGACGTAGAAAAAGCGAGAGCGGAACATCCGGGTGCGCTTGTACTCGTTCATCCAGAATGCAAGAGTGAAGTCACAAAGCTTGCAGATTTTGCCGGAAGCACGACTGAGATTATGGCATACGCTGAAAAAAGCGACTGCCGCGAGTTTATAATCGGCACCGAAAACAGTATTGTCGAGCATTTGCAGTACATATGCCCCGACAAGCTTTTCTTTGCTCTTTCAAAGGATTGCATATGCGAAAATATGCGTCTGACCACACTCGGAGACGTTTACAACGCGGTAAGCGGCAGAGTGCGCGAGGAGATAGTCCTTGATGATGAAACGATAAGACTTGCAAAGCGCTCGCTTGACGAAATGCACAGACTCGGAAATATATAACACTAATTTTTCCGCACTGTCTTACAAGTAAGAAAGTGCGCAATTTTTATTTTCACTTTTTGCGCTTCCCCGTCGCAATAAGCGTCAATTTCGCTTCTTCGCCCGATAATCGCTCCGCGCTCAATACTTTTTATTACGGGGGTAGCAAGGACTTCTCCTCCTTCCCCGCGCGAAAGATAAAACGAGCCGCACGAGTCTATACGCTTTTTGCCCGAAAGAAAGCTCGGTAACAGAAAAACGCCAAGCTCGTATAGCATATTTATACAAAACCGCTTATGATGTACTACTTTTCTGTCTGATGATACGGTAAAATCGTACTTTATACTGATTACAGTATCATCAACATAGCACACGGTAGGTGTCAGCAATGCAACAACGCTCCCGACAACGCCGTCAACACCACAAAGACGGTCTTTGCAAAAGGCAAGCAGGTTTTCGGCAACACGGCGGTTTATCTCGTCAAATTTTTCATATTCCGCGCTTTGCACATATGTTATTCTGCTTATAATACTATGCCCTTTGCCATTCTGGGAGATATCACTTAATGTTATTTTTTCGATTTTCATATTGCTCTCCTTGTTTGTACTTTTACTATCTTATGAGAGCAAAAAAAGAAGCATACCCTGCGGTATGCTTCTTTCACTTATTATTTTTATTCGGAAACTTCTTCAGTTTCAATTACTTCAACTGTCTCTGCTTCAGTTTCAACTTCAGTTGTTTCTGCTTGTGCTGTTGCAGTCCACTTTGCAAAGAGAGTAGTATTGTTTGATATTTTGCTTTCGGTATCAAACTTTTGTGCACATTCTGCATCAAGATACCAACCGTCAAAAGTATAACCCTCTCTTGTGGGCTCTTCTATATCAAGTACGGAATTTCTCTTGATTTTTACTGATTCAACTTCACTTCCATCATTCATATCAAGAGTAACGTAGCAATTTTTCATCAGTAAAAAGAATACACTTGCGCCGCCACCACCGCTGGGAACGCTTACTACGGGTGTGGTTGGACGCACTACGCCGGGAGTAGACGGTGTCGATGATCCGGGAGTAGACGGACGAGGTCCGGATGAAAGTGCAGATGCACCTGAAGCATACACTCCAACGGATAAAGTTGTTACAAGTATAGCAATTACAAGTAAAAATACACCGGTTCTTTTAAGTTTCGTTTTCATAAAGTACTCCTTAACAGTTGAATATTAAATTTTGAAAATTACCGTTATTAAGCAGCAACCTCTTCAGTTTCAGCTTCTTCAGTTTCAGCTTCTTCAGTTTCAACTTCTTCAGTTTCAGCTTCTTCAGATTCAACTGCTTCTGTTTCAACTTCTTCGGATTCAACTGCTTCAGTTTCAGCTTCTTCAGATTCAACTGCTTCTGTTTCAGCTTCTTCAGATTCTACTGCTTCTGTTTCAGCTTCTTCAGACTCAACTGCTTCTGTTTCAGCTTCTTCAGATTCAACTGCTTCTGTTTCAACTTCTTCAGACTCAACTGCTTCTGTTTCAACTTCTTCAACCACTTCTGCCTGCTTGTTCTCGACAACCTTAACAAAAATTCCCAAAGCAGAAGACGGAACGCTGACGCAGATAACCGATGCAATCATAATGATCGCGAGTAACAGCGCGCCTGTTTTTCTAAGATTTGTTTTCATGGGTAATACCTCCTGAGACGTTTTGATTATTATATAAAATATTTCGTGAGCAAAAACAAGCATCACACACCGGTTGATATCAACCTGCAGCGAAGACTCATTTTTACACTATTAGTTATTTTATCACATCAGTTCCGGTTTTGTCAATATTTGTATAAATATAAATTCATTTTTTCTTAAAATATATAAAAATTACGGTCACAACTATTGAAAATGCTAATAATTTTAATATAAAAAGGGAGCGTTTTCATTGACAAACGGGTATATTTATGATATAATGTGTATCTGTATAAGTATGTTATCCCGCAGTCTTGTGAGGATACATATCTGACTTCTCCCAAAGGAGGACTTTTGCAATGGTACGGAGCATGACTGCGTTTGCAAGGCAGACGCAAAGCACACCGACGAAAAACATCACGGTAGAAATCAAGTCGGTAAACAACCGCTACCTTGACTGTTCGGTTAAAATATCCCGTGTGTTTTCTTTTCTTGAAGACAGGGTGCGCAGATACATTCAGGAATGCGGAATAAACCGCGGTAAGCTTGACGTTTATGTAGGCGTTGAAGTTACCGAAGATACAGGCACCTCTATAGACATAGACACAGCATATGCCGAAAGCTATATAAACGCGCTGAAAAATTTACGCGACAAGTTTTCTCTTCTTGACGACATTTCCACTATGAGAGTTGCGCAAAACAAGGATATCTTTACAGTGGTAAAGCAAGAGGAAGATTTAGAACTTGCCTGGCTTGAGATCAAGCCCTGTATCGACGCGGCTCTCGCTGATTTTATAAAGGTGCGCGAGGCAGAAGGCGAAAAGTTAAAAGCAGACATCCTTGAAAAGCTTGCTAAAATCGAAAAGCTTAAAGAAAAGATCGCCGCATATTCGGAGACCGATATCAAAAACTACAGGGAAAGATTCGAAACAAAACTCAGACAGGCTATTGCAGACTCGGGCGTTGAGCTTAACGAGTCGCTGGTGCTCACCGAGTGCGCGATATATGCAGACCGCGTGGCGATAGACGAAGAAATGGTAAGACTCGACTGCCATTTTGATGCATTTAAAAAGATTTTTGAAGAAAATACGCCTATCGGACGAAAGATCGACTTTTTACTTCAGGAAATCAACCGCGAGATAAACACGACCGGCTCGAAATGCAACAACGCAGACATCGCCGCGGTGGTGATCGAAGTAAAGAGCGAGCTTGAAAAGATACGCGAACAGATTCAGAATATCGAATAAATACGTTTGTATAAAGGCGGTAAAAAATGAAATTTATAAACGCGGGCTTTAACAATATGATAGCCCTTGATCGGATAGTCGCGCTTGCTTCCCCTGATTCCGCGCCGATAAAAAGAATCGTACAGGACGCAAAAGACGACGGCCGCGCAATAGACATAAGCTGCGGCAGACGCACACGCTCGGTTATAATCACCGACAGCGACCACGTTATACTTTCCGCAATCCAACCCGAAACGCTGTCGGGAAGACTTAACGGAAAAGCAGATAACGATGATGACGACGCAGCCGACGAATAAGAAATAAGACGCGAGTCAAAAATAAACCAAACGAAACAGTTTTTTTACACAGAGCCGCAGGGCGGCAGATTGGAGACCATTATGATTTACCCGTCAATCGACAACCTTACAAAAGGAAAGTTCAACAGATACACTCTCGTTGTTGCAA
>JAZNQU010000155.1:0-5179 GCA_045590315.1 Eubacteriales bacterium | reverse complement strand
GCAAAGATATTCTACGGCATTTATATCATGCTAACACTCATAGAGGTTATACTGCTTCTTTTAGGCGGCATTAATCTCTTTGAATCACTGACGTTAAGCTTTGGTACTGCAGGAACGGGCGGCTTTTCGATACTCAATTCGGGTATCTCCACCTACTCACCCTACGTACAATGGGTAATTACGGTATTTATGATAATCTTCGGCGTGGACTTCTCGCTTTATTATCTGATGTTGACTCGCCGTGTCAAAGACGCGGTTCGCTCAGAAGAATTCAGGGCATACCTTATTATCGTTGCGGCGGCTGTTATGACGATAGTTATAAATTGCCGACATCTGTTCGTTACACTTGCAGAGACGATTCGTCACAGCGCTTTCCAGGTAGCTTCAATAATGACTACCACCGGTTATTCCACCACCGACTTTGATCTGTGGCCAGAGCTATCAAAAGCGGTACTTGTAGTGCTTATGTTCATCGGAGCGTGTGCAGGAAGCACAGGCGGCGGTATAAAGGTATCGAGAATAGTAATTTTATTCAAGAGTATCGGCAGAGAAATAAAGGTAGCCGCACATCCGAAAGCTACGGCAAAGATAGCTATGAACGGCAGACTCGTTGAGCATGAAACGGTGCGCGCGGTAAACGTGTATATCGGAATATTGTCGATATTGTTTTTTGCGTCGCTGTTGCTTATAAGTGTTGACAATATGGGCTTTACCACTAACTTTACTGCGGTAGCGGCAACGATAAACAATATCGGTCCCGGACTTGCAGGGGTTGGCCCTACACGTAATTTCGCCGACTATTCGGTTTTTTCAAAGATAATACTTTCTATTGACATGCTTATCGGCAGACTTGAAATATATCCGATGCTTATGTTGCTCGTGCCGCGCACGTGGAAGAGATAAAGAAAATCCTCCCTTATCGGGAGGATTTTTTTACGCGAATATTATTTTCTTGAATATACTTGTCAGCACGCCGAAGTAACCGATCTTTTGAGCACTTTCAAGAGCACATATGTCAGCTTTACCGATTGGCTCGCCGTTTAATGTGTATGTGATTTCACCCACAACGTCGCCCTTGCGTACGGGTGCGGTGAGATTATCGGGAATAGTAATAGTGTGCTCAACCAAGTCTTTTTGACCTTTTCCTATTACCGTCGAAAAGCCATCGTAACCGACTCTGCACTCTTTTTGCAGACCGCCGAGAAGCTTTATCGGTTCAAGCTCGCGCGCTTCTATCGTCGATACGGTGTAATTGGCAAAGCCGTAGTCAAGAAGCTTCTTTGCTATCTCATTACGGGTGTCTCTGTTTGGAGAGCCCATTACGACGGCAATAAGCTGCATACCGTCGCGCAGGGCAGTTGCGCTGATGCAAAAGCCGGCTTTAGATGTTGAACCTGTCTTGAGTCCGTTGGCTCCGTTGTAAAAGCGTATGAGACGGTTTGTGTTTGTAAGAGTAAATGCTCCGCCGCGGATAGTGTCCATCCATATCGAACTGTATTCGAGTATTTTCGGATGTTTTATAAGCTCGCGTGACATTATCGCTATATCGCGTGCGCTTGTCAGATGGCTTTTTACCGTGTCGTCAAGTCCGTTGGTGTTTTCAAACGTGGTGTTTACCATGCCAAGCTCTTTTGCACGCGCGTTCATTCTTTCAACGAACACTTCCTCGCTGCCTGCAACGTGCTCGGCGAGCGCAACGGCGGCGTCGTTTGCCGAGGATACCACAACGCATTTTATCATTTCGTCAACGCTCATCTCTTCGCCCGGCTCAAGATATACCTGCGAGCCGCCCATAGAAGCGGCGTTGTTTGAAACGGATACCATATCGTCAAACGATATTTTGCCATCTTCTATCGCTTCCATAACGATAAGAAGCGTCATTATCTTCGTTACTGAGGCTGGCGGCAGAGCTTCGTCTGCGTTATTCTCGTATAACACCTTGCCCGTAGAAGCTTCCATAAGGATAACACTTTTTGCATCAAACTGCATTTGAGTATCTGCCGACAAGGGAAGGATAAAACCCGCGAGCATTATAATTATAAGTACTGAAGAAAGAATCTTTTTGATGAACATAAAAATCACCTCGGAATATTCTATGCAACGAGGTGATGGTTTTATGATGAATTATAAAATAAAAATCCCGCAGAGCTGTTGTCTGCGGGATTTTCTGTCAATAACTTATTTTGTTGTGCGGTCGAGCACGCGAAGCATATCTTCAAACTCATTCTTGGAGATAGTAGCTTCGGGATCGGCCTTTTCGCCCTTTGCAGGAGCAGAATCAAAGTTTGTAGCGATAACGGTAATCTTCATTTCATCTTCGAGAGCGGGATCAAACGCTACACCCCAGATGAGGTTAACGTCGGGATTAGCTTCCTCGGAGATAAGGGTAGAAGCGATATCTGTTTCTTCAAGTCCGATGTCGGGAGAAGCGATGATGCTGAGAATAAGTCCCTTTGCACCGGAGATGGATGATTCGAGAAGCGGGCTGGAGATAGCAGCCTTTGCCGCAAGTTCAGCCTTGTCCTTACCCTTAGCGGAACCAACGCCCATGTGAGCATAGCCGGCATCCTTCATAACTGCTGTAACGTCAGCAAAGTCGAGGTTGACCATAGCATCCATGCAGATGAGCTCGGAAATGCTCTGTACGCCCTGACGGAGAACGTCGTCTGCGATTTCAAAAGCATTCGCAAGAGTGATCTTTGTTTCGGATACATACTTAAGTCTTTCGTTGGGGATTGTGATGAGAGAGTCAACGTACTGAGCAAAGTTTTCAATACCAAGTTCAGCATTTGCCATTCTCTTCTTACCTTCAAACATGAAGGGCTTTGTAACAACGCCTACTGTAAGTATTTCCATTTCCTTGGAGAGCTTTGCAACAACGGGAGCTGCACCTGTACCTGTACCGCCGCCCATGCCTGCGGTAATAAATACCATATCTGCGCCCTGAATAGCTGCCTTGATTTCTTCAATGCTTTCTTCAGCAGCTGCTGCTCCTATGTCGGGGTTAGCGCCTGCGCCGAGGCCCTTTGTGGTTCTCTGACCGATTGCTATTTTTGTTTCTGCTGCGCATCTGTTAAGCGCCTGCATATCGGTGTTGATTGCGATAAATTCAACGCCCTTTACGCCTGATGTGATCATGCGGTTAACGGCATTGTTACCGCCGCCACCGATACCGATTACTTTTATACAAACGCGATTGGTGAGGTCTGTAAGTTCTGCTGCCATTTTTCTATATCCTCCTGTATTTTCAACACACACTGATTTTGGGTACAACTATGTTAGTGTAATATCGTTCACTCTATATGATAATATAAAAAAGTCAAGATTGCAATACGTTTTTTAAAAATTTATGATATTTTTACAATTTAACTTAATTTTCGCCCGCATTTAAAAGCGAAATGTTGTCATTTTTATGCAAAAGTCGTCTTAAAGCTCGATATTTGCGCTTTCTCCGAGGATTGCCGAACATTCTGAGGGGTTGCTTACGTCGATCTCGGCTTTGACTCCGGCAGGCAATTGACCGCTTTTAAGGATTTTTTCTGTCATAGTGAGTTTTAAGTCAAGATCGTCTGTGTCTCCGCACTTGATTTTGTAAGTGTTTCCCATAAGAAAGTTTATCGAAAACCTGCTTTCAAGATCAATGTGCGTTATTTTATCTGCTATATCACAGTTTGCTATAATGCCAAGAGCTTTTTCGATGTAATCGGCTTTTTCGGTGAACACAGGCTTGTTTCCTACAAGCGCGCGGTCGATATCGGGAAGCTTGAGCCTGCAAAGCTCAAGAGACTCAACGTTTATCTGCGGGTTTTCAAGTATTCGCAGGTTGGGCGAGAGAATGAGTGTTTCTCCGTATATTTCTGCGCTGTATTTTGCGCTTTCCTCGCTTATCTTTAAAATTATTTTATCGGGCCAGCGCCTTTTTAATTCAACCTTGCTGATATAAGGGTAGTTAAGCATAAGAAGCTCTTCGATTTTGTCTTCGCTGTACGAGTAAAGATTTTCTCCCGCCGTTATACCGCTTTTTATAATCAGAAGATTGGCGTCGTATTTTGTTGCGCCTTCAACTTCCACCGTTTTCACTTTAAAAAAGAAAACGAAGCACACGACAACGAATATTATAACAGCTGCTATAACGATCGGAATAAGGATAAGTTTTTTGAATTTTTTCTTGGACTGATTGCGCTTTGCGAAATTTTCAAGTGTCTCATCGCGCCTTGTCCTACTTTTATCTTCCTTGTTATTCAAAGTCACGCCTCCATTTGCTTTTTCTTTTTTACAAGCTCACAAATTTCGCCGAATATTACTTTTTCGGCGTCTGAGCGCGCAAAACTTTTTATGTTTTTGCTCATAAGTCTGCCTTTTTCTTCAAACAGTAACTCGTTTACCGTTTGAACAAGAAGCTTTTGCGAAAGATTCTTTTCCTCAATGAGCGCCGCGGCACCTGCCGCTTCAAGCTCGTGTGCGTTTTTATACTGATGATTGTCGGTTACGTTGGGAGAGGGGATTAAGAGAGCTGTTTTTTCAAGTATCGCAAGCTCTGATAAAGTCATCGCGCCTGCTCTGTTTATTACAAGGTCTGCCGCCGCCATCTGCTTTGGCATATCGTAGATATATTCAACTATTTTAATATTTTCAAACTTATCAAGGCCGAGAGCTTTGTATGCCTTTGTTGCCGCTTCGTATTCGATAGCACCTGTTGCGTGCAAATGAAGTATCTCGGGATGCTTTGAAGTAAAGTTTTCCATAAGAGAGAGAACAGCTTCGTTTATTTTTTCAGCACCCATACTTCCGCCGCAGGAAAGAATGAATTTATCATACTTTCCCGTGATACCGAGCTCTTCTCTTGCCTTTGCATATTCAAGATTTAGAAACTCCGGGCGAAGGGGATTACCAACTCTCATTACTTTACTTCTGTATTCCTCGGGGAACTTGTTTATCGTTGCTTCGAAGTTTACAAAAATACGGTCAACGTATTTTGCAAGCATCTTTATTGCAACGCCGGGAATAGAGTTTGATTCGTGCAGCACGGTCGGGATTTTCATATCTGCCGCAGCTTTCATTACCGGCCAGCAAACGTAGCCGCCCGTACCTATAACCACATCGGGCTTAAACTTGCGTATAAGCTTTTTTGCTTTGATTGGGGAAGTAAGTGCAAGATAGAGGCTTTTTAAGTTAGAGA
>JAZNQU010000154.1:0-2339 GCA_045590315.1 Eubacteriales bacterium | reverse complement strand
TAAAAAGCTTGAGGAAAACATTGAGCTTTGCGCTAAAGCCTTTAAGGCTATGGGTATAAAAGAGGGCGACAGAGTAACCCTTTGTATGCCGAACGTACCGCAGACTGTGTACTCTTTCTATGCGCTTAACCGTATAGGCGCAGTTGCAGTTATGATACATCCGCTTTCGGCTGTTGGTGAAATACTCTACTATCTCAGAGAGGCTGAAAGTAAGTATGTTGTAACACTTGACGGATTTTATCCCAAGCTTAAAGAGGTGATGGCAGATTATGCGCTTGAAAAGCTTATAATCACGAGTATAAAGGACGAGCTCGGACTTTTAATGTCTGTGGGATATTCGCTCACACAGGGCAGAACAATAAAGCCGGTGCCCTATGATGATACCGTAATAAGCTATAAAAGCTTTATTGATGCCGGCAGAGCATTTGCGGGAGAATATGTCTGCAAAAAAAGTGCCGACGATGTTGCCGTAATTCTTTTCTCGGGCGGTACAACGGGTACAACAAAGGGGATAGAGCTTACAAACTTAAACTTCAATGCTCTTTCTATGCAGACAGTGGCAATGTGTAATAAAGAAGTAAAGCACAAGAAGATGCTTGCGGCGATGCCCATGTTCCACGGCTTCGGACTCGGTGTTTGCGTACATACAATGATGCTTGCAGGCGGTCAGTCGGTGCTTGTTCCGAGATTTAATCCGAAGGATTACGCAGGACTTATTAAAAAGCACAGACCTAACTATATCGCAGGCGTGCCGACGCTTTACGAGGCGCTTGTAAGAAACAACTACCTCGACGGCGTAAAGCTCGACTGCCTGATGGGCGTGTTCTCGGGCGGAGACTCGCTTTCTATCGAACTCAAGAAGAAGGTAGACAAATTCCTTGAAGAGCACGGCGCAGACGTCCGCATCAGAGAGGGCTACGGTACTACCGAGTGCGTAACCGCAAGCTGTCTCACTCCGTACAATATTGAAAAAGAGGGAAGTATCGGACTTCCTTATCCCGATACATATTACAAGATAGTAAAGCCGGGCACACTTGAAGAATTACCTTATGGTGAAGACGGCGAGATATGTATAGCAGGCCCAAGCGTTATGAAAGGCTATCTTAACAAGCCTGAAGAAAACGCGAATACGCTAAAGGTGCACGAAGACGGAAGAATCTGGCTTCATACAGGAGACCTTGGTAATATGGATGAAGACGGCTTTGTTTACTTCAAACAGCGTATCAAGAGAATGATAATTACAAGCGGATACAACGTGTATCCCTCTCAGATCGAAAATATAATCGAAGCGCACGAAGCGGTACAGCTTTCCTGTGTTATCGGTGTCAAGGATCCGATAAAGATGCAGAAGGTAAAGGCATTTGTCGTACTTAAGGCGGGATATACCGCAAGCGATGAACTTAAGGAAAGCATACTTGCTCATTGCCGCAAGAATATTGCAAAGTACGCAACACCGTACGATATCGAATTCAGAGAGGATCTTCCCAAAACAAGAGTCGGCAAGATAGCATATACCGAGCTTGAACGTGAGGAAGAAGAGAAAACCAACGACTGATTAGATAGGGAGAAAAATATGAAAAGAACATTATGTTTAGTATGTTTAATTACTGCTATGTTAATATCTTCAATAATCTGCGTATCGGCAGATAAACCCCTTGATATTTATGCTAAGGACTACGATGGAGGAGAAGAGGTTACCGTAAACGTTATCGGAGACTCGATCTCATACGATACTTCTGTTAACGCGGCTTCGTCTAAATATCACGGAGTCTGGGCAAATATGTTCAAAATGAACGTCAACAACTACAGCCGCGGTGGCACCAATATTAAGGGTATAGGTGCTTATGACGTGACTGAGTGGGAGGGCTTTGCTCCCAGACTTGAAAGAATGATAAAGGGCGATGTGCGTGAATACGACAGGGTTGTGAATAATGAAAACCCCGACCTGCTCGTTATATTCGGCGGTGTAAACGATTATAACACAAATACGTTTATAGGCGATATAGACGACACAACGAAGGAAGAGTCGTATATGGGCGCGGTAAGCGAGCTTATAAGAAAGGCTCAAAAAGCGTATCCTGATACAAAGCTTGTGTTCTTTACTCCCCTGAGATCCGACTCAACAAGGCTTTACGGGCAGGACGTCAATGTCCGTTTCGCAGAACTTGAAGAGTATGCAAATGCCATAGTTGAAGTGTGTAAGAAAAACAACGTCGCATGCGTTGACCTGTATCATAACGAAAAACTTGATTTCACAGGATTTTTGCCAAGATATTTAAGCGACGGTATACACCCCACGGCTACGGGACATCGCCTGCTTGCAGCAGTTGCGATTGAGG
>JAZNQU010000153.1:0-6629 GCA_045590315.1 Eubacteriales bacterium | reverse complement strand
TTTCTGAGCTTATAGTCTGCTACAAGAGTGTCGCCGAATACTTCGTCCTTGGCGAACCATCTTGAATCCCAGTTCTTAATTACGCCGACACGTAAACCGTGCGGATTAACCTTCTGACCCATTCTTACTACCTCCTTCTTTAAGAATTATTCTCTCTCTTTTACTTTAAGAGTTACATGGCTCGTTCTCTTAAGAATTCTGTTAGCCGAACCTTTTGCTCTCGGCATGATTCTCTTAAGAGTCGGACCGGGGCATACGAAACATTCGGATACATAGAGCTTACTTGCGTCCATGCTGTGATTATTTTCAGCGTTTGCTACTGCGCTGTTTAAAAGCTTTATAAGATACTCGGATGCGCTCTTGTGAGTAGTCTTGAGAATACCCATAGCCGTTGCTACATCCTTGCCTCTGATAAGATCGAGAACTATGCTCACCTTACGGGGTGATATTCTCGCATATCTCAGGATTGCCTGTGCTTCCATTTAAGCGTTGCCTCCTTTCGCCTGAGCGATTATGAAAATAGGTTATTAATTCGGTTTTTATTTACCGTTATTTGAAGTCTTGCTTCCTGCGTGTCCGCGGAACGTTCTTGTAGGCGCGAATTCGCCGAGCTTATGTCCGACCATATCCTCTTCTATATATACCGGAACATGCTTTCTGCCGTCGTAAACAGCGATTGTATGACCGACAAATTCAGGGAATATTGTCGAAGGACGCGACCATGTCTTAAGAACCTTTTTCTCGCCCTTTTCATTCATGGCAACGATTCTGTTGTACAGCTTTTCTTCAACGAACGGTCCTTTTTTAAGGCTTCTGCTCATTTATAATTGCCTCCCTCTCTATTACTTGCCGTTTCTCGACTTAACAATGAACTTGTTAGTACGAGCTTTCTTGTTTCTGGTCTTATAACCAAGTGCGGGCTTACCCCAAGGAGTAACAGGAGAAGGACGACCGATAGGAGCGCGACCTTCACCACCACCGTGCGGGTGATCGCAGGGGTTCATTACAGAACCGCGAACTGTAGGACGGATGCCCATGTGACGCTTTTTACCTGCTTTACCGATCTTGATAATTTCGTGTTCGATATTACCAAGCTGACCGATTGTAGCCTTACAGTCAAGTCTTACAAGACGAACTTCACCGGAGGGAAGTCTTACCTGTGCCATGCCGTATTCCTTAGCCATAAGCTGTGCAGCACTACCTGCTGTTCTTACGAGCTGAGCGCCCTTACCGGGATAAAGTTCAATGTTGTGGATGAATGTACCAACAGGAATGTTAGCAATGGGAAGTGTGTTACCGGGCTTGATATCTGCATCAGGTCCCGAGTAAACAACGTCGCCGTCTGTAAGTCCGAGAGGAGCAAGAATGTACTTTCTTGTACCATCCTCATATTCAACAAGTGCAATGTATGCAGTTCTGTTAGGATCGTATTCAATACCGATTACCTTTGCTGCAGAATCTGTTGTGTTGCGCTTGAAGTCGATAATTCTGTACTTAAGCTTGTTTCCGCCGCCGTGATGACGAACGGTGATCTTGCCGTAACTGTTACGGCCTGCATGCTTCTTGAGGATAACCGTAAGTTTCTTTTCGGGAGTGCTCTTGGTAATCTCTTCAAAAGACGGAGAAGTCATATGTCTTCTCGCAGCAGTCGTAGGCTTATACTTCTTTACTGCCATTTGTTATCACTCCTTCCTTACATCATACCCTCGAAGAACTCAACAGGCTTGGAATCTGCCTTGAGTGTAACGATTGCTTTCTTCCATTCGGAAGTGTAGCCTGCGTGTACACCGAGTCTCTTGGGCTTCTTCTTCATATTGATTGTGTTAACGTCAGCAACCTTTACGCCGAAAAGCTTTTCAACTGCATCTGCAATCTCAGGCTTTGTTGCGTTCTTCATTACCTTGAAAACATATCTCTTTTCTGCTGCCATGCTCATGCTGGCTTCGGTGATGATCGGCTTAATGATTATATCGTGAACTGTTTTCATTATGCGTACACCTCCTGGATTTTTTCAGCAGCCTCTTTTGCTACGATGAACTTATCGCAGTTGAGGATGTCATATACGTTAAGTGTGTTTACATACGCTGTCTTAACGCCGGGGATATTAGCCATGCTCTTTACTGTTACGCGGTCAAGCTCAGGAAGAACTACGAGAGCCTTCTTTTCGCTGCCGAGTGCCTTAAGCATAGCGGCCATTGTCTTTGTTTTGTATTCAGCGTTCTTTATTTCGTTTACAACGATCATATCGTTGCCTGCGACCTTAGAGGAAAGAGCGCTCTGCATTGCAATTCTCTTAACCTTCTTGTTAAGAGTGAAACGGTAGCTTCTCGGCTTAGGTCCGAGAGCAACGCCGCCGTGTGTCCACTGAGGAGCACGTGTGGAACCCTGTCTTGCGCGACCGGTACCCTTCTGTCTCCAGGGCTTTCTTCCGCCGCCCGATACCTCGGTGCGTGTAAGAGTGGACTGTGTGCCCTGTCTCTGATTTGCAAGATAAGACTTAACTGCGGTATGGAGTACAGCTTCGTTGATTTCAGCTCCGAATACTGCATCGGAAAGCGTAATATCGCCAACTTCCTTACCGGTCATGTCTACAACCTTTAAATTTGGCATAGTGATTTTCCTCCTTCCGATTATGCTTTAACAGAATTACGGAGGAATACGATATCACCGCGTGAACCGGGTACTGCGCCCTTTACGGCGATAAGATTCTTTTCCGCATCAATTTTTACTACTTCGAGGTTAAGAACGGTTACCTTTTCGTTACCGTACTGACCTGCCATCTTCTTGTTCTTAAAGACTCTTGAAGGGCTGGAGTTTGCACCCATTGAGCCGACCTGACGATGTACAGGACCTGTACCGTGAGTTGCTCTGAGTGTGTGGTGACCCCATCTCTTAACAGCGCCGCTGTATCCACGTCCCTTTGTTGTACCGGTTACATCGACCTTTTCGCCTGCGGCGAAGGTATCGGCGGCAACAACATCGCCAACGTTCATTTCAGCTGCACCTTCAAGACGGAATTCCTTAAGATGCTTCTTGAATTCGACTCCTGCCTTGTTGAAATGTCCCTGACCGGGCTTGTTGAGATGCTTAGCCTTGATGGGCATAAAGCCGAGCTGAACTGCATCGTAGCCATCGTTCTGAGCTGTCTTCTTCTGTGTTACTACACAGGGACCTGCTTCAATAACGGTTACAGGGATTACATTTCCGTTTTCTGCGAAGATCTGAGTCATGCCGATCTTCTTTCCGATAATTCCTTTTTTCATGAGTTTTCCTCCTTTAGGTTATTGGTTGACGCCTTGAATTTCAGCTTGCGCCGTAACGCCAACTTGACCTTCGCTGCCGATTATCGTACAACAGCGGAGTTTCTTTGTCCTGCCCTGCAGGACGGGGCCTGGCGAGAATCAGAGCTTAATGTCTATCTCAACGCCTGCGGGAAGTTCAAGCGAAGTGAGGGCATCTACTACCTTCTGATTCGGCTTGAGGATGTCGATAAGTCTCTTGTGGGTTCTGAGTTCGAACTGCTCACGGCTGTCCTTATACTTGTGAACCGCACGGAGTATCGTGATGATCTCCTTTTCTGTAGGAAGCGGAACAGGACCGGATACTTCAGCGCCGTTATTCTTTGCTGCTTCAACGATCTTCTTCGCTGCCTGGTCGATAAGGGAGTGATCATAGCTCTTGAGACGTACTCTGATTTTTTCCTTAGCTGCCATTGTTTTTTCCTCCTTTAAAAATTTCAACTGCCGGCTGTGCCATTATAATATAAATGAAAGGTCAAGTAGCCGGCCGACTTTTAAACGAGGGCTTTACTCTGTAACACCGTTCCGGGTGTTTCTTTTAATCTCTCTTAAAAAGGGGCTTTGGAGTGGACAGCCCCTGAGATCACGAAACTCCGCCGGCGTTATAGTGAATTCGCCCGGTTAAAATATCGGACATACTCCACGAAAATTTCCCGTCTCAAGCGCATTTTTACGCACTTTTTGACGGCCACCTTTCGCTTCAACGCACATCAAGCCTTATGATTATATCATATACTTCACCGAATTTCAAGAACTTTTTCAAAAAAAGTCAAAAAAATTACAAAAAAGTTTAACGAAATTTCGTCAACTTTTTTGTGCAAAATGCCATATAATCAAAACAATTTGATTTTATTGTATTTGTTAGCAATTTTTTCACAATTAAGAGTTAAAATAATATTGTAATTACAAAAGAGAAACAGCGCCAACCGCGCTATATATAATATAAAGGAAGGAAAAACCACAAAAATGAGCAAAAAATCAGACAAGCTATTTGCTGTGATTACTATTATCTGCGCTCTCGTACTCGCTCTTTTCCGCATTGCGGTGACTTTATTCTATACAGAAGACAAAATCGGTGTATATGTTACAGACAGCATTTTCCCGAAAATTCTTGATTATGCCGTCGCTCTTGTTACAATCGCAGCCGTTTTATTCCCTTGCTTCAGAAAAAACAACTATAAATGCAAAAGCGCCAAAAGCGAAACGAAGCTGACTCTTTTTACAACGGCAGTTTTAGGATTTATGTTTATTGCACTGTCGTTATCATTTATTTTATCGATGCTTACCAAAAACAACTCGGGTGCCGTTGAAATATCCTTCGCAGTATTCGGTGTGCTATCGTCTATTTATTATCTCTCTAAAATATTCGCACGCGAGGTAAATCCCGGATTCAGAGCGCTTTTCTCCATGATTCCGATAGTATGGACCGTTATCACGCTGATTGAAGTATACTTTGACTTGAATGCCCTCATAACAAGTCCGAACCGCGCTTATCATCAAACGGCACTTCTTGCTTTTGCGCTCTTTATTCTGGCTCAGGCAAGAGTGGAGATCGGTTTTGAGAACAATCTGCTCTATGCTCCCTCAGCGGCCGCAGCAACAATTTTGCTTGCCGTGTCTTCTTTAGCCAATCTCATTTGTCCGCACATTCTTTCGGTTGGTCACACCGACAGACCGATAGTTTATGCGCTTGAGTTTGCAGCTTTCCTCTACTGTGCTTCAAAGCTCTTTGTTTTCTGTTCTGACGAAAGCAAAGTTAAAGAATAATACTTAGCAAAAATCCTCTGTTACCTGACCGGCAACAGAGGATTTCTTATTTTACTTATCAAGTTCGCTTGTACAATGTGCGCACTTTGTTGCTTCAACGGGTACTTCGCTCAGACAGTAAGGACACTTTTTGGTAGTAGGTGCCGCAGGTGCTGCCTCTTCTTCCTTTTTCTTTGAAAGGTCAGAAATTTTGTTTATTCCCTTTACCATAAGGAAAATAACAAAAGCCATAATTATAAAGTCGAGAACCGCTGTAATGAACGCACCGTAGTTAAACGTCGTCACGCCATATTCCTTGGCTAAGTCCAGGGTGGTTATCATATCGGCTGTAACACCCTCAGGAAGTCCGGCTGCGGGTAATCTTAAAATAGCAAAACGGTCGTTGAAGTTTACACCGCCGGTAACAAGGCCTACAAGAGGCATAATAAGGTCATTAACAAGGCTTGTAACGATCTTCTGGAACGCACCGCCTATGATAACGCCGACTGCAAGGTCGATAACGTTGCCTCGCATAATGAATTTTTTGAATTCCTTGAACATTATATATCCCTCCATATTTATTAAAAAGTCGGTATTTCTCCGATTAATTAACATTATATACCAAGTTTATTAAAAAGTCAATCACTGATGCCGTATTTATGTTTACATTAAGGATATTTTTTCTCAATTGACAAACAAAGCTTGCGGCGTTATAATTATAGGTAATAAAGCAACTTACAATATCGACGCCAGAGGGTAAAAATGCTTAACGAAATCAATTCACCAAAAGATTTGAAATTATTAAATTACAGCGAGCTTGATACGCTTGCATCAGAGATCAGAGAAAAAATAACCGATACAGTTTCAAAAAATGGGGGACACCTTGCCTCCAATCTCGGCTTAGTCGAAGCAACTCTTGCTCTGCACAGGGTATTTGATACCCCAAAAGACAAAATCATATTTGACGTTTCCCATCAATGCTACACACACAAGATTATTACGGGAAGAGGCACAGAATTTGAAAATCTGCGTCATCATAAGGGATTGTCAGGCTTTACAAATCCACACGAGAGCGAATACGACACAGTATTTGCAGGTCATTCCGGCACTTCCCTTTCAACAGCTCTCGGTTTTGCGCAGGCAGCAAAAATCAAAGGTTCTGACTCGTGGGCAGTAGCCGTTATCGGAGACGGTTCATTCACAAACGGAATGGCTTATGAAGCTCTCAACAACTGCGGCAGCGAGGAAATGAACCTCATTATTCTACTTAACGACAATGAAATGTCGATATCAAAAAATGTCGGCGGAATGCACCACAGCCTTGCAACTATACGGACAAGCACCCGTTATTTTGCATTCAAGCGTACTGTGCGCAAAATATGCAAAAAAATACCGTTTGTCGGCGAAGGCTTAGTCTCGGTTGCAAAAAATATACGCGACTTCATAAAACGCGTTACAACCAATTACAACATATTCGAAAGTCTCGGCTGCGACTACATAGGCCCTGTTGACGGTAACAATATCAAAAAGCTTGAAGACGCGCTTAAAGAGGCAAAAACGAAGCATCGCGCTTCTGTCGTACAT
>JAZNQU010000152.1:0-23328 GCA_045590315.1 Eubacteriales bacterium | reverse complement strand
ATAAAAGCCGCCGTGACCACGCCGCCTATCACAAAATCAAATAAAAGTATCGGAAGTCTTGAAGCGGCGTCGTACGCAACAGCTTCAACCGTGGTACCGTAGCTTGCCGCGATAAGCATATCACGGACAAGGCCGATTGCCTTTGCCATAACGGTTGCGAAAACCATAAAAACGGCGCTTTTCATAAGCTTTGCGTTTTTGTTTTCCACTCGCTTCACTCCCTCTCTTATCATTTATCCTTACAATTATATAATAAAAGCCAAAGATAATCAAGAGTTTTTGGCAAATTTATGTCTGCGGCACAAAAAGAGAGCCAAGTATTTCAAGCACACGGAATTTTATTTTTATATCATCGCTTTCACTTTCGGTTATTATGCGTATCTCTTCGGGTGTAAAGCCCGCCGCAACGAACTCTTCTCCGTTTTCTTCATAGACGTATGAGTTTACCGAGTCACCTTTTTCCACCGCGCTTGCAAGGCAAAGTCTTGGAAAAAGCACGCACCACCAGTTTTGTCCTGCGCCCTCTCCGATTTTTATTATCAGTGACTCGTATTCTCCCGCAGGAAGCGCCGCTTCTTCGTAAACTCTTGTCGGGTAGTATTCCCGTCTGAGTTCAAGCGCAACGTCGTAAGAACAGCCGGGAGAATATGAGCAGAGCGCACTCTTTGCACACAAAACAAGCCGGTCGCGGTTATTATCAATAGCTATCTTGGCTTCATTAAGAGTTTCGACTTTGTTTTCTTCATAAATGTGTGAAAGCTCACAAAGCAGAGCATCGCGCACATAAAGCTTCATCGCCTGATCCTCTTGTGTATCCGAATTTGCAACAACGTGAAGCCTTAAAATTTTGTTATAAAGCTCTTGTTCCGAGTTTATGGGCAGGTATGCCGATGATGAATACATAAAAAGAATTGCGGCGAGTATAAACGAAATATATCTTTTCAAAAAAGCGTCGTGTTTCAAAATATTTTACTTCCTTTCGCTGAAATTATTTCCGATATTTCATTATTGCCCCGACTTGTGATAAAAATTCAAAAATAT
The DNA here is from genome assembly GCA_045590315.1 of Eubacteriales bacterium. Classification (GTDB taxonomy): domain Bacteria; phylum Bacillota; class Clostridia; order Oscillospirales; family CAG-272; genus UBA4717. The sequence goes on along the minus strand of JAZNQU010000152.1, from coordinate 22,287 downwards.
GTATTGAATAGAAAATGCTTGTCTGCTATAATTAAGTTGTTGTGTAAAACTTAAAAAGCATAAAGAGGTAATAATGATAAATTTATTTCATAAACTCGTGGCGACGGCACTCTTTTTGATATTACTCTGCCAGAGCGCACTTTATATATCGGCAAACGGTACGCAAAAGGATAGCTTCTGCGAAATAATGGTATATGCCGACGAAGAATATTTCAAGGACATAAACGCGGCAAAAAAGGCACTTTCTGCCATCGCCGGCGACAATATTGAGATAACAGACACGTATACTCTCGCTCTGTTCGGATTTTCTGCAAAAATCCCCGCAAAATATGTAAAAATAATTGACGAAAGCGATTATTTTGACGCGCATGAGTGCGGAACGTTTGAAGCTCTTTCTGCAGAAGAGTGCACATATGACACAAGCGCGCTGTATGCGGGAGAAATGTTGAATTTAACAAAGGTGCACGAAACGGGATATACGGGAAAGGGCACGCTGGTTGCGGTTATCGACAACGGTTTTGACGTTACTCACGAGGTCTTTTCAAGCGCGCCGGCAAGTCCCTCTTTGAAAAAAGAGGACGTCGATGCTCTCATTAAAAGCGGCGGTCTTGTTGTCTCGGGTGTCGTTCAAAGCGCTGATGAAATATACGTAAGCGAAAAGATACCGTACGCTTTTGACTACACGCTTGGAAAAGCCGACGTATCAACGCTTGATAATCACGGAACTCACGTTGCGGCGCTGATAGGCGGTTTGAGCGAAAGAATGACGGGCGTTGCTCCCGACTGCCAGCTTTTGCTTATGAAGGTCTTTGATACGCGCGCAGAAAACGCAGGCGAGCAGTTTGTCGCCGCGGCTCTTGAAGATGCAATTGCTCTTGGCGCAGACGTTGTTAATTTAAGTCTCGGAACATATTCGGGCTCGGCGAGTGCAAACAAATACTCAAGCATAAACAGAATGGCAAAAAGGCTCTCAAGAGCAGGAATAACCGTGGTATGTGCGGGCGGAAACGACGGCTCTGCCGGATTTAACAGCACTTTTACAGAAAAATACGGTATTCCATACCCCCTTGCTGACATGACCGATTTCGGCACCGTCAGCCACCCTGCCGTTATAGAAGACTTCATTGCGGTAGCAAGCGCGCAAAACACACACACTTCTACCGATTCTCTTGTACACAAAGACAGTCGCGGCAATATAACGCGTATCGAGTATACCGATACAAACGCTTCGCAAAATATTATAAAATCCTTGTTCACCGAACACTTCGGTCAGGCTGAAATCGAATACGTCGAAATAGGCGGCGTAGGCGCGCCTGAAGATTATGCACATTCCGACTCGTATCTTGCAGGAAAAATAGCCCTTGTTGAGCGCGGAATTATCACTTTTTCCGAAAAAGTCAACAACGCCGCAAAGCACGGTGCGCTTGCCGTTATAGTTTACTCAAACAATGACGAAAGCGAGGTGTATATGGATCTTTCGGGATGCACGATACCTGCAATCTTTATTTCAAAACAAGACGGAGAATTTCTTAAAAATTCGGCCGTTAAGCGCCTTGTCTTTGACGGAGCGCTGCGCGAATTTGTGCCAAACGAAGACGCGTACACGATGTCGCTGTTCTCCTCTTGGGGAGTGACTCCCGAACTGACTCTCAAGCCCGATATAACCTCTGTCGGCGAAAGCATATACTCGGCTGTTCCCGGCAACACGTACGCATCCCTGACAGGCACGTCGATGGCGTCTCCCTTCATTTCCGGTATGGCGGCGCTCTTTAACGAAAAGCTTGATAGCGAAGAGAGCAAATACCTGCTTGCAAAGCGCACGTCTTATATAAAAAATGCCCTTATGATAAGCGCAACGCCGCTTATAAATCCCGTAATGGACTGCGAATATTCTCCCCGAAGCCAGGGCGCAGGACTTGCGGATATTGCAAAAGCGCTTAATACCGAGTTTCTCATTACAAATTCCGACGGAGCCTCTTCTCTGACTCTTGAAAAAGACAACGGCAAGTATTTTCTTGAGTTTAACATCGAAAATCTCACTGATGAAGAAAAAGAGATAGAGCTTAATGCGAGCGTTCTTATAGATACCTACGCAAGCGTTATGCTTGAAAGTGACTCGGGCGAAAAGGAATACACCTTTAATACTCTTAACTCTTCGCGCATAGAAAACGCAGTTTTGTCGGCAAACACAGAGGACGGGATATACCCTTCAGACAAGAGCGGCGCTCTCAGATTCACTCTTGGTGCCAACACCTCCTGTTCGGTAAAGATTTTCATCACCATTGATACCGAAAAGCTAAAAACAGAAGCTTTTGAAAACGGCTATTTTATAGACGGCTTCTTATACGCGCGCTCGGACAGCTTTGAGGGCTCGGTTCCGTTTGTCGGCTTTGAAGGAGATTTCAACAGCTCTGATATATTCGATGCCACAATTTATTCAGGCGAAATACCCTTTTTCTCGGGTAATTCGCTCGTTTCGGAAACAGAGAACAAACACTTTGTAACGCTCGGCACTTCAGACGCAGGCAACTTTACCCCTGCTTTTTCGCCGAACAATGACCTGAATCTTGATACCCTTTATCTGTCTGCTTCTCTGTTGCGCAACATCAGCTATTACCGTATCGAAATCACGGATAGCGAAAACAACGTTCTTTATTCAAGCCTTGAAACAATACCTCTCACAAAAGGCGGCTCGGAACGTCATGCCCCCATTCCCGTATGGGACGGAGGCGACGCTTACAACTCTGATTTTATCTTCCCGGACGGTGACTATATTCTTAAGATAAGTGCCACCGCAGCCGGTTCAAATGCGACCGGACAGCTTTTGATCCCCTTTAAAACAGACACTACCGCTCCAAGCCTTGTAAATTACGAAGTAGCAAACGCTGACGGAAAGAAAAGCGTCAGTATCAAGGTACATGACGAAAGCTTTGTCCAAAGCGTTACAATTTACAATACGCAAAGCCTTGACAAAAAGAGCAAGAACGCATATTCTGCAAGCGAAGCTTATGACGGTGATGACACGTTCACTTTTGATATAACAGACGTTAAAAACAAAACTCTCTGGGCTGACATCACCGATTTTGCAATGAACACAAGAACCGTCAAAATTGTTCTTGAGTAGTGATAAAAACATATGAAAGGTCATACGGATATGAACGGAAATTTTTGCCGGATAACAGCTTTCTTTCTCATAATGTCCTTGCTGTTAACACCCGTTTCTGCGCTTAAATACGATGAAGATGAAAAAATAAGCGTCATAGTCACGCTTGACGACGGCAAGAGCTTACACCAAGCGGTGCAAGAGATCTCTTCGCTTATAGGCGCACTCGAATACAAATACGAATACAGCACTCTCTTTAACGGCTTTTGCGCACTTTTGCCCGAGTCAAAAATACCTCTTTTAAAGTCGCTTGACTGTGTAGAGCAGATATACAAAGACACCGAATACGAAGCGCTTGCGGCAGAAGAAGAAGGCTATACCGTTGTTTACGCACCCGGCTCAGAGCCAAGTTATTTCCCCTTGCGCGGTCAGGGCGCGGTTGTGGCGGTTATAGACGACGGGTTTTATGTAAAGCACGAGCTCTTTACCCTCGGCGACAACACAAATCTTGCGCTGACACAGAAAAATATAAACGAGATACTCCACTTTACAAAGGCAAGCCGCCTTTATCCGAGAGTTAGCATAAAAAATATTTACGAAAGTGAAAAAATCCCCTTTGCTTTTGACTATGCCGACGCTGACACCAACGTGTCAAGCTCCTCAAATCACGGAACCGCGATGCTCTCTCTTGCGGCAGGAAATCCCGTAAACGGTGATATGCCAAGTGCGGCTCCCTCGGCTCAGGCTCTTGCTATGAAGGTATACAGCGACTTGTCCGGCACGGCGAAAACAAGCGCCGTCATTGCGGCTCTTGAGGACGCTTGTATTCTCGGCGCTGACGCCGTATGCTTAAGCCTCGGCTCTCCGTGCGGTTTTTCCGAAACAGGCTTATACGACACCCTGCTTGAAGAGGCGATAAACAAGCTTTATAAGAAGGGGATAACCGTAGCCTGCCCGGCAGGTAATGATGCTGCTATCGGCACAAACTCCGTTTTCTATAATCATTACGGATATTATGAGCCTCTGACATCACTTCCCGACAGCGGCACAATCAACGCTCCTTCAACCGCGCCCGGCGCGCTTTCTGCGGCAAGCGCAGACACTTTTTCTGCGCGGACATACGCTTTCAGGCTGTGCGAAGACAATTCGTACATTCCCTTCAGCGATTCAAACGAGACTACAGAATCCTCAGGCAAAAAATCTTTCTATGCCCATACAGGCGAAAAAACTTTCGAATACGTTATAATTGACGGACTCGGAAACAAAGAAGACTTTATAAAAGACGGCAAAAAGCTTGATCTTACGGGCAAGATTGCCCTTGTTGCGCGCGGCGAGATCGCGTTTGCAGAAAAAGTGAACAATGCCGCCGAATGCGGCGCTGAAGCTGTAATCATTTACGACAACACAGAAAGCGATACTCCGTCGATACGCACCGGAATGCAGCTTGAGGGCGTGAGTGTGCCTGCAATACTTATATCAAACAGCGACGGCAAACGCATGATAAGCACCGAAAACAAACAGATATACATTGATCCGAAAATCATATACGTTACAAACGCCGGAATAACACCCTCTCCGTCGTCGTTTACTTCAAGAGGTCCGACTCCGACTCTCGATCTCAAGCCCGAGCTCGCCGCTTCGGGTTCAAGCGTTGCCGTTGCCGACAGAAACCGCGGATACTCCACAGTTTCGGGAACGTCTGCATCGGCGGCATACGCAGCCGGTCTTGCGGCGGCTGTTTCGGCAAATCTTGATTTGCCGGACACGAATATCAAAGCTGACAGAGTAAAGGCTATACTCATGAACTGTGCAGAGCCTATGAAAGAGTTTGACGGCAGCCTTGGCAGATACTATTCGGTTACACTTCAGGGCGCAGGTTATCTTTCCGACCACGCTTTTATTGAGCCGGAGATACTATTAACTTCAGACAGTCAGTCAAAAATACTGCTTGGCAACAAGCTTGATAAAACCTTTGAAATACCGCTTACGCTTGAAAATCTTACAGACAAGCCTCAGAGCGTCGATCTGTCGCTTGTTATAGGTACTGAAAGCTATGAGTCGTTAAAATACAGCGAGCTTTGCCACGAAAAAGACTCTTTTTATAAGAAGCACGGCGTAATGCTCTACGATTATCTGGGTAAAAACGCAGATGATGCGGTGCATTTTACCGGCGATTTTATCGCCCCTCTTGTCGGCGCGTCGGTAACCTTTGACAAAGCAGAGCTTAACGAAGACTCCAAGTCCTTCTCAGGCGCAAAAATCACGCTTGAACCATTTGAGCAGCTCGACATAACGCTTTATGCCGACCTTAGCGGCGCGGACTTTGATGCGCTTGGCGAAGTTTTTGAAAACGGTATGCTTATTCAGGGATATGTGTTTGCCAAAGAAAGTCGCACGTATTCGCTGCCGATGCTCGGTTTTTACGGCGACTTTTACGCACTTGATCCGCTCGATGCATTTTTAAGCGAAGGCGGCGCTCTGTACGGCGGCTCATACCTGTACACCTTTTTTGCGGACGAAACACGCGACTATACCGTATATCTCGGAACAAATTACGACATTACAGCTCCCGGGGCAAGAATTATCACAAACTCAGAGCTTGTTGTAATTTCACCCGTTGCCGACAGCGCTGAAGGCTCAATTTTCTTAAACGTCAGTCTTTTAAGAAACTTAAAAAGCCTTAAAGCCGACATATATTCAGAAGACGGCAGATATATATACTCGCCAAAGGAGATAAAAGGTCTCAAAAAGGCATACTACACAGAAAGCTCGGACGACTCAAACTCATACGCCATAGAGCTCTGGAACTGCCGCGACAAGGATAATGATAAATACGTCTACGATGACGGCAAATATATCTGCAGACTGAGTGCAACCGATGCTTCGGGCAGAGAATTTAAGTATGAATTGTACTTTATAATAGACAGCGAAAAGCCCTCTCTTGCAGACTGTAGAGTCAGAAACGAGGGCAAAAAAACCTATCTTGACGTAACTGTAAGTGATAATAATTTTATCCGCGACGTATCAGCATACGCCTTTAATGACACAGAGCTTGATCCTGTATTTGACACGATGCCACACGATAAGCTTTTAGCCGAAACCGGCGCCGGCGGAGAGTTTAATACAAGTTTTGACATAACAGGCAGGGTAGGTCAGTATATTTACATAGAGATCACCGACCTTGCTTTCAATAAAAACCTTGTAAGGATAAGGGTGTAAAAAAACGGTGCCGCATGGCACCGTTTTTTATTTTATAACGAGCATAAAGCCCGTGAGTACGATAAGAAACGCGAAATTAAACGCTGAGAATATGAGTATATACTTTTTTGAAGCGCCTGAGTTGTGCTTTGTGTATTCTCTGAAGGTTATAAGGCTTGCAAGAGAAGATATGAGCGTTCCGACTCCGCCGATGTTTACTCCAAGAAGCAGGTCGCTGTAGTTTTCGGTGAACTGCGATAAAAGTATTGCTGAGGGCACGTTGCTTATCACCTGACACGATAGTATACTGAACAAAAGCGTGCTTTTTTCAAGTAAGCGGGCAAACAGCTCTCTTACCGCGTCTATTCGCGCCATATTCCCTGAAAATATGAAGAACGCGGCAAAGGTGCCAAGTAGCGGATAGTCAACCTTTTTTAAGGCTTTCGGATTTTCAATTAAAAGCACGAGCGTTATAATCACAAGCCCTATATAATAGGGTAATATTCTGAACACCATTATAACCGAGAGAGCAAAGAGCACCATATAGAGTGCCACGCGCTTGTGGTCAAGCGGATTTTCCTCGACCGTTATATACAGATGCTCGTTTTTAAAAAAGATAACGCAGCAAAGAGTTATCAGCGCCACCGAAAGTATAAACGGCGGGAACATTATGAGCACAAATTCGCCCGTCGGGATATGGAATTTAGTATACAGATACAAGTTCTGCGGATTTCCAAAGGGAGTCAGCATACCGCCGAGATTTGCCGCTATATTCTGCAGAATAAACAAGACTGCCATGTATTTTTTCTTGTTTGTGCTTTTCAGCACGTAATAGCCAAGCGGCAGAAATGTTATGAGCGCCATATCGTTTGCGATAAACATTGAGCCGATAAAGGTTATGTACACAAGCGCTATCGCGCATTTGCGAGCCGTATCAAACTTCTTTACGATCTTCTGAGCCGTTGAATAGAAAAATCTCATGCTCCTGAGAGCGCACACCACGGCAAGTACCGAAAAAAGACAGCTTAACACCTTAAAATCAAAATACCCAAGATACTCCGAATCGGGCGGTATTATAAACGCCGTCACTACTGCCGCAAAAACGGCGATAACAAACACCGTATTCTTTTTTACAAACTCAAGCGTCGCTTTCACTTTTCTGACCTGTCCTTTTTTAGAAGAAAAAATTTTAGCGCAGTTAACCGGTCCTTGCCATCCTGCAAAGACCGGTCGTTTTTTTATGTAATTATTTAAGCTCTTCGCCCGTTGAATCAAACAGCGGAAGAGGTGCGAGCACCGTTATATCTTCGCGCCTGATCGCATCTCCCTCGGCAAGCACCGCCATCTTTCCGACAATATTTCCGCCTGCAGCTTCCACAAGTTTTTCCATTGCGGCAAGCGATTCGCCCGTGCTTATTACGTCATCTATTATAAGCACTCTCTTTCCCCGGATAAGCTCTGCTTCTCTCTTGCCGATGCAGAGCATCTGCTCCTTCTTCGTTGTTATGGAAGTTACCGTCACCTTTACAATGTCTTCCATATACACCTTTTCGCCCTTTCTGGCGATTACGTACTCGTTTTCGCCGAGCTGTCTTGCCATTTCGTGTATAAGCGGAATGCTTTTAGCCTCGGCTGTCAAAAGAATATCGTGCTCGGGCGCTATCTTTGCAAGCGCGCCTGCACAAGCACACGTGAGCTCTACGTCTCCGAATAAAATAAATGCGGCAATTGAAAGACTGTCGCTTACGGGAAAAAGCTTTAAATCTCTCTTAACTCCTGCAACGCTTAAAGTGTAGTATTCTTTCATAATACAACCAACCTTTCACAAAATGATGCCGAAACAATATCGGATAAATCCAAATAAATTATACACAAAACTCTCTTCTTGTGCAATAGATTTGGAAAATATTTTTTCTCATTTATAAAAAACGGCAATTATTTACTGATTTTTCTGTTACAAATTATTGACACGCCGAAAATATTTTGGTATAATTAGCCCAAAGGTTTAATTTATACGGAAAAACAAAAAGGAGTAACGGCGCAAATGGAAAAACGCTCTATGGACAAAATCGACCTTGAAATACTCGCTTGTCTCAAAGACAACGCAAGAATGAAAGCGTCGGACATCAGCAAGAAGATAAATCTTTCGGTATCTGCTGTAATCGAGCGCATAAAAAAGCTTGAATCTAACGGTACTATTGAAAAATACACCATCACTCTCAATCAGAAACAGCTCGGAAACGACCTTATCGCTCTTATGGAAGTAAGTCTTGAGCACCCCAAGTTTTACGACGTTTTTGCCGAAATGGTAAGAGATACCGAAAGTATTCAGTCCTGCTATTACCTCACGGGCGAATACGATTTTATGCTCAAGATATTCACCGATTCTTCAGACAGTCTTGAAAAGCTTCACCGCAAGATAAAGAGCGTAGCGGGTGTGCAGTCAACCCGCACGCACTTCGTTTTAAAGTCTGTCAAGAGTAATTCCTCGGTAATTCCCGAACTTTACGCGGAATAAATTTTTGCCAAACTATTGACACAGGGCCCGCATCGTGCTATAATTTAGCCAATAAAAGTTTAGGGAGAAAGCATCATGGATAATCGCTTTGCTATGATGGATATGACAGGAATGTACATGTGCTCCATGTGCATGCGTCGTTATGCAAAAAAATCCACAATGCTTTCTGTCATATAACCAATAAGGAAAACCTTGCTTGGTAATTTCTCGGGAAGCTGAAAGGCTTCCCGGTTTGTTTTTAAGGCTTTTTGCCGATAAAGTTGTTCCTAAATTATTTTTATATACATAAAGGAGAAAAATCATGAAAAAGGCATTATCTTTTATCCTCGCAGGAGCTCTTTTGCTCACATCCCTCTTCGCTCTGTCGTCCTGCGGCTCTGACGCTCTCACAATCGCAGTTCCCAACGACACAACAAACGAAGCCCGCGCTCTTCTTCTTCTCGAAGACCTCGGATACATCACTCTCAAAGACGGTGCAGGCATCACCGCAACTATCCTTGACATCGAAAACAATCCTCACGGCATCGAATTCAAAGAAGTTGAAGCAGCTCAGCTCCCCAACGTACTCAAAGACGTTGACTATGCTATAATCAACTCCAACTACGCGATTGCTGCCGATATGAATCCCGTTGAAGATTCTCTCGCAATCGAAGGCTCTTCTTCCGCTTACAGCAATATCGTCGCTGTAAAGGAAGGCGCCGAGGCAACAGACAAGATACGTGCTCTCGTAGCAGCTCTTGAAAGCAAGGCTGTTGCAGACTATATCACAGAAACATATGCAGGCGCAGTTGTAAGCGTTGTTGAAAACCCCGGCGACGGCTATGCCGCTGACGTTGACTACGCTTCCCTTGACGGTGCTGAAATTTCTGTTGCAGCTTCTCCTGCTCCTCACGCAGAAATCCTTGCTATTGCAAAGGACATTCTCGCAGCTAAGAACATCACTCTCAAGGTTGTTGAATTTACTGACTATGTTCAGCCCAACAACGTTGTTGAAAGCGGCGAAATTGACGCCAACTACTTCCAGCACGTTCCTTATCTTGACGACTTCAACGCTCAGAACGGTACGCATATCGTTTCCGCTGCTGCTATCCACGTTGAGCCCCTCGGCCTCTACGGCGGCAAGCAGGCAAACCTTGATCCTCTGAAATAATTGATTTTCCCGCTTGCCGCAGAACTTTTCTGCGGCAGCGGACTTTATAAGGAACGGTTACAATCAATGATTGAGATACAGAATTTATCAAAATCCTTCAAGGGCTCTGACGGTGTGGTAAACGCACTCAAAAACGTGTCGCTTACGATAAACAATGGCGATATTTACGGCATTATCGGTATGAGCGGCGCGGGAAAAAGCACTCTTGTAAGATGTATAAATATGCTTGAACGCCCGACAGAGGGAAAAGTGCTTATTGACGGCATAGATATCGGCGCACTTTCAAAAAGCGAGCTTATCCGTACACGCCGCAAGGTAACGATGATATTCCAGGGCTTCAATCTGCTTATGCAGAGGACCTGCCTTCGAAACATCTGCTTTCCGCTTGAGCTTGCAGGCGCCGACAAAAAGGCGGCACGCAAACGCGCAATGGAGCTTCTTGAAATTGTCGGACTTCCCGACAAGGCTAACGCTTATCCGGCACAGCTTTCGGGCGGTCAGCAACAACGTATTGCAATAGCGCGTGCGCTTGCCACTGATCCCGAAATCCTTTTGTGTGACGAAGCAACGAGCGCCCTTGACCCGAATACCACGCACTCAATTCTTTCGCTTATACGCGAGATAAACGAAAGACTCGGTATAACGGTTATCGTTATAACCCACCAGATGAGTGTTGTTGAAGAAATATGTAACCGCGTTGCTATCCTTGACGGCGGTGAAGTCGTTGAAGAAGGGCCCGTGGCAACAGTATTTTCAAAGCCCAAATCGGCGGCTGCGAAAAAGCTCGTATTCCCCGACGGTGCTGACGAAATTATCGTTGATACAGACGAGAAGAAGCTTCGCGTCGTATTCAACGGCGCTCTTGCAACGCGCACGCCGATGATAACGCAGATGGCAGTCGATATAAACATCACAGCGAATATTCTCGCCGCTTCCACAAGATGCATCGGCGACAAGGTATACGGAAATATGCTTCTCGGCGTACCCGACTCTGAAAGTGCAAAGCGCGCCGTCGAGTACCTTACAAAGACTGCTGACGTTTACGTTGAGGAGGTAGAGGGCAATGTTTGATAAAATATTTTCTCAAAGCGCCTTTGACGAGGCCGTTCAGATAATAATAAACGAGTTTCCTATGGCTTTATGGGAAACGTTTTACGTTACAGTTCTTTCAACTGCATTTGCAATAGTGCTCGGACTTCCGCTCGGAGTCTTACTCGTTGCAGGCGAAAAGAACGGCGTTCTGCCGCTTCCTTCGTGGCTTATGCAGATACTTAACGTTGTTATCAATCTCTTGCGCTCGGTTCCTTTTCTGATTCTTATGATACTCGTGTTTCCGCTCTCACGCCTTATCGTGGGCACAACGGTCGGCACGGTAGCATCAATAGTACCTCTTGTTATCGCGGCATTCCCGTTTATAGCAAGACTTGTTGAAGGAAGCCTTCGCGAGATAAACCCCAATATAATCGAGGCGGCAGAGAGTATGGGCGCAACACCTTTTCAGATAATAACAAAGGTTATGATACCCGAAAGTATCCCCTCGCTTATATCGAATGCAACCATCGCCATTACGACAATCCTCGGCTACAGCGCCATGAGCGGTATAATCGGCGGCGGCGGACTCGGTAAGATAGCGATAAACTACGGCTATTACAGATACAAGTATCTTGTAATGCTTATCGCGGTAATACTTCTTATTGCACTCGTGCAGGTATTCCAGAGTGTGGGCACGCACCTTGCAACCAAATGTGACAAGAGGTTGAAGAAATGATAAAAAAGCACCCCTGCGGGTGCTTTTTGTTTACGATATTCTCGTCAGATACTGACAATACACGTACACGTTCTGTATCTTTTTTGCCTCAACGCCGTCATCAGCGTATATTACAGGCTGTGTTTCTGACGGTGTTATGTAAAGCTTGAACACAATTGCGTCCTGTCCTACGCGTATATTGCGTATGCGCTTGTATGTAAAATCGCGTCTTTTCACCCCGAGATAATCGTACATCACAGTTTCTATCTCGCGGTTTGAAAAGCATTTGAGTATATGCTCGTCATCATAAGCGTCAAGGATATGTCCTGCATCCTCAAGCGGCATATTGTAGCACTTGAAAGTACCCTCATTAAGCACACTCATCATACTGCCGTTATCAAGAAGCAAAAGCGGCAGTTCTTTGAATTTATCCATAAAAAACACCCTCTTTACAGCCGTTATTGTTTAATACAATATATGTAAGACTGTTTATAAGGGTGTTTTTCTGTTTGCCCTTGTACTCCGCAGGCTCCCTCCGTCACGGTTTTTCCGTGCCACCTCCCTCCCGGAGGGAGGCTTCACGCGCGGGAGCGCGTAATGTAATCGGGAATATTACTTTACTATTTTTCTTGCTTCGAGATAATATCTCTTGTCGTGCGCCTCTCCCATAGAAAATGTCTTTCTCGGAAGCGATCCGCCGATTATAACACTCTTGAAAAGCTCGTCCTTGCCCATTCCTTCAAACAAAAATCCGACAGCGTTTTCCTTGTTTGCAAGAGTCTTTGTAGAATCAATACCGTGGATATAATCAACGTAGCCCTTGTTGTCTTTAAGATATTTGTCAACAAAATTCTGAAGTGCGCCAACGGCAAGCTCTTCTTTTGAGTTCTTTATTGTTACTTTTTCGTTTATTTGTGCACCGACACACTCTATCTTAAACGCGTTTTTACCGCCCTTGTCTTCTTCTGCGTACGCTTTGAATTCTTTCATAATCTTGTCGGTATCTGTGTCGAATACAACTCTGTATATCGGCTCAAACTCAAGCGCCGCGTCGTGTATGTTTACAATTTCAACAAGCGCGTATCTCGCAGGATGATCCTTTGCAGAGTCACCGAGCTTTGCCTTGATTTCCTCGTAAAGCGCTTTTGCGCTTGCAAGCGAGTGGTTACCGTCGCCGACAGCGAAAAGCATCGGCTTTTTCTCGTTTGTGCCGTACTTCTTATTATATTTGTCAATGTCACAAAGCTTTTCAAGTGCCTTTGCAACTTCCGCCTTTGACTCCTTGTCAACAAAGTAGCCTGTGGCAGCACCGCCGTTTTGCATAAGCGTAAACGAATACGCTTTCTCAAACTCTGCTTTTTTCGCACAAAGCGGCTCGATTACGCTGTTTTCCCTGTCGTCAATGAGCATCATTACGTGGGGAAGCTCAATTTCTGCACCTCGTCTTATTTCAACACGCGGAGGAATACGCGAAAGCACCGTTCCTTCTGTTGCGCGGACAAGAGTTTGTGCGCCCTTGTTGTAATCGTATTCTTCAAGGTCGATCTTGCCTATAAGACCGCGTCTTACACGTCCGTCGGCAAGCGTTCTTTCAAGATATATCTCACAATCAGGGATGCTTTCAAGAACGTCTGCCGTATACTCTTGCATCGTTTCGTTTATTTTCTTTATTCTGTCCGCCGTATCGCCGTCCTCGAGATATATCTCGGGAAGTGTAACGCGAAGTGCGGAAGCGGCGTCACCTACGATATTTTCAACATCTTTCCAATACTCGGCTTCGCTTGTATACTGGTCGCAGGCAATAGTTGCCCACTTATTCATTTTTTCAGAGTCTTCCCTGAATTTCGGCAGAAGAATATCTGCGCTAAAAAAGCAGTTTGCCATAAATTTCCCTTTCTGTAATAAATCAAAACGCGCAGCGTTTTGCACCTTACTTATTCACTTTTCCCTTTTACTTATTACCTTTAATTTGTTCCCAATACGCCTTCGCCGCCTGCTCACTGCGGTTGTCGCCATACTCATAGTAAGTTTTGCCGACAAGATCGTCGGGCAGATACGTTTGCTTGATATAGTGGTTTTTATAATCGTGCGGATACTTGTAGCCCTTGAAGAACGGACTCTGAAGTATCGTCGGTATATTCTGTCCCTTACCTGCGGCAACGTCGTCGCACGCGGCTATTATCGCGTTGTGCGCCGTATTCGATTTCGGTGAGGTCGCAAGAAGTACTGCCGCGTTTGCAAGAGCAAGTCTTGCCTCGGGCATCCCGAGCTCACGCGCAGTGTCGCAGCACGCTTTCGTTACTACAGCCGCAAGGGGATAGGCAAGTCCTATATCCTCGTTTGCTATAACAAGCAGTCGTCTGCAGGCGCTTATAAGGTCGCCGCCCTCTAAAAGCTTCGCAAGATAGAAGACCGCCGCGTCGGGATCGGAGCCGCGTATCGACTTCTGAAGTGCCGACAAAAGATCGTAATGCACGTCGCCCTCGCGGTCAAAGTTTCCGATGTTTCTGTCTGCAAAAAGGCTTACCGTTTCAAGAGTTATCTCTCCGTCCGACGCGAAATATGCGTTTTCAACAATGCCTACAGAGCGGCGCACGTCGCCGGCTCCGAGAGTTGCTATATGTAAAAGCGTGTCGTCGTCTATCTTTTTGGAAAGTCCTTCGCGCTCGTTCATTATATCAAGCGCGCGCCTTAGAGCCTTTACACATTCAGATGGCGACACGGGCTTGAACTCAAACACCGCCGAGCGCGATATAATCGCGTTGTACACGTAAAAATAGGGGTTTTCTGTAGTTGATGCGATAAGCGTTATCCGCCCGTCCTCGATAAACTCAAGAAGCGATTGCTGCTGTTTTTTATTAAAATACTGTATCTCGTCAAGGTAGAGAAGTATCCCGGAGCTTCCCATCATCGTGGAGGTCTCGTTTATAACCGCCTTGATGTCGGAAAGTGATGCCGTCGTCGCATTAAGCTCCCTGAGCGTCATGCCCGACTTTTCGGCAATTATCTTCGCCGCTGTTGTCTTGCCTGTGCCGGGCGGGCCGAAGAATATCATATTCGTAATATGTCCCGACTCAACCATTTTGCGCAAAACACCTTTTTCGCCAACGAGCTTTTCCTGGCCTATCATCTGGTCAAAATCTGCCGGACGTATCAAATCCGCCATAGGTCTGACTGCCATATCTTTTTATTCCTTTCGGGAAGTAGTTTTTAATTTGTAGTCACGGCGCGTGCCCGGTCAAGCTCGCCTAAGGCAAGCTTAAGTCCCCGGTTTTCCGGCTTGTTTAACTCAGGATCATCCGCTATAACTCCCGACGCCGCTTCGGACGCGTTCATTATAAGCTCGGCGCTTGTAAAGGAAGCAAGTCTGAGCTTTAGTTTGCCGTGCTGTCTGAGATCACCGCTTGCAAGAAAATCTCCGGGGCCTCTTTGTTCAAGGTCGCGCTCGGCTATCTCGTATCCGTTTGACGTCTTTCTCATAACTTCAAGCCGTTTTGCGCTATTTGAGCCTGCCTTTGAGTCAGAAACAAGTACGCAATAGGACTTGTCACGTCCTCGTCCCACGCGGCCTCTTAACTGATGAAGCTGCGAAAGACCGAATCTTTCAGCGTTTTCAACTATCATAAGCGTTGCTTCGGGCACGTTTACACCAACTTCAATTACCGTTGTTGAAACAAGTATCTGCGTTTCGCCGCTTGCAAACGCTCTCATCGCCTCTTCTTTTTCGGCGCTCTTCATTTTTCCGTGAATATATCCCACTCCGAGGTCGGGAAAGACCTCTTCGCGCAAAACTCTTGCGTATTCAAGTGTCGATTTGAGCGCAGGCTTTTCTTCTTTTTCAAAAAACTCGAAGAAATCGGACAGACTTATGTCAGTCTCTTCCTCTTCTTGCGCTTCCTCAACTGCAGGGCAGACGATATACACCCTGTGACCGCCTTCGACCTGCTTGCGGATAAAGGCGTTAAGCCTTTCTCTGTAGCTTTCTCCAACAACAAAGGTATCCACCTTCTGCCGTCCGGGAGGCATTTCGTCAATCTGCGACACGTCAAGGTCGCCGTAAAGTATGAGAGCAAGCGTGCGCGGTATGGGGGTTGCGCTCATAACGAGCACGTGAACGCCCTTTGTCTTTTCTCCGAGCGCCGCTCTCTGCCTTACGCCGAAGCGGTGCTGTTCGTCTGTTATAACAAGTCCTGCGCGCCCAAACTCCACCTTGTCGCCGATAAGCGTGTGCGTTCCGATAACAAAATCTATTTCGCCCGATTTGAGCCCTTCGATGATTTTTTTCTTTTCAGAGGCTTTCGTCGCACCCACAAGAAGTGCGCATTTATATCCAAGATCGGCAAAAAGTCCGCTTAAATCGGCAAAATGCTGTCTTGCAAGTATTTCGGTAGGCGCCATCATAGCCGCCTGATAGCCGTTTTTCAGCGCAACATACACTCCTGCCGCCGCACAAACGGTCTTACCGCTTCCAACATCTCCGGCAACGAGTCTGCTCATCGGGTATCCCGATGACATATCTTCACAAATCGCGGCGCACACCTTTTTCTGCGCGCTTGTTAATTCATACGGAAGCTTTGACAGAAACTCTGTGAGATCCGTATCCTGCATTTTCGGCGCAATTTTTTCTTTTTGCGCCTTTTTCGCGTATGAAAGCCTGACTGATAACAAAAACAATTCTTCAAAAGCAAGCCTGTCGCCTGCCGCCTTCAGCGTTTCCTCGTCAAGCGGAAAATGTATGTTTTCGTATGCAAACTCTCTTGTGCAAAGCTTGTATTTTCTTCGTATCTGTGAGGGTATCGGGTCGTTTTGTGCCGCGCGTATCTCGCCTATACCGTCGGCTTCTTTCGGATAGAGAAAATCGAGCGCGCGCCTTACCGAGTTTATAACTGTTTTTTGTGTAAGTCCTGCCGCAAGGGGATATACCGGTACCATCGGCAAAAGCTTTGCGCCTTCATAATAGGGCTCGCTCTCGGGCGAGGAGAGTCTGAGCATACTTTTATCGCGCGTCAGCTTGCCGTAAAAGCGGTGAGCCGATCCGCGCACATAGCTTTTATCTGCGTATGTTCGGTTGTAAAACACCACTTCACAGCTGCCGCTTTCATCAAATGCCCTGAATTTTGTAAGTGAAAGATTTCCGCGAAGCTTTACGCTTTTCGGGTCCGTGCCTACCGTTAAGATAAGCGATACGGGCACGCCGAGCGGCGCGTCTGCAAGCTTATATGTATTTTTTCTGTTCTGGTATCCGCGCGGGAAATGGTCAATGAGATTTCCGAAATCAAAAATTCCGAGAGACGCGAAGCATTTTTTTCTTACCGTACTGATGCCGGGTATATTGTCGATAGGCGTTCTTTCTGAAACGATATCGTTTTTCTTCATCCGTCTCCCTCCCTTTAGTCTATTTTAATTCTTCAAGCAATCTTTCGCACAGACCTTCTACGTCTGCTTTTTCTGAAGTGAATATATACTCGATTTTGCCGGGCATACCGCTGTCGTTTTCAAGCCCTGCCGCCTCAATTCTGCGCTTTGCCTCACGCGCCGTACCGTTTGAGCCGTCAAGCACGGCAACTTCTTTTCCAAGGTGCTTGACTATAGCCTCTTTTATAAACGGATAGTGCGTGCATCCTAAAACGACCGCGTCTATCTTCTTATCTGCAAGCGGAGAGAAAACATCGCGCACGTATGCGTCAACAAGCTCGCCCTTTGTTTGCCCCGATTCGATTATTTCCATTAGTCCCGGGCACGGCAGGGGGATTATTTCCTCGTCTGCGGCAAATCGCTCTTTCAGACTGTTGAATTTTTCTTCCGCAAGTGTAAGCGGCGTTGCCATTACGACAACCGTCGGGCAATCGCATACCGAAAGTGCCGGCTTTATCGCAGGCTCTATTCCGACTATCGGCAGCTCGGGATATTTTTCTCTCATAACCCTCACCGCCGCGCTCGTTGCCGTGTTGCAGGCAACGACTATCGCCTTTGCACCCATAGAAAGAAGCTTTTCGGTGTTTTCAAGCATAATATTTAAAACTTCTTCACGTGTCTTTATGCCGTAGGGGGCGTTTGCCGAGTCGCCGTAGTAAATATAATTTTCACACGGCATAATACGCTTTAATTCAGACAGCACCGATATTCCGCCGACACCCGAGTCGATTACGGCAACGGGTGCGCTTTTTTTATCACTTTTCATGCTAAAACCTTCCTGAATTCGGAACTTTTCCGCTTTTATCGCTTCAAAAAGCTCTCTCATATCATCATATACGGGATAAGACGTTTCTTCAAGCTTGTCTCTCCCGTGATGTCCGCAGACGAGCACCACGTCAAGCCCGATTTCCTTTGCAACATACGCGTCGTGAGTGGTGTCGCCTATCATAAGGTATTTTGTTTTGTCTTTATCTTTAAAATAATTTTTAGCAATATCAAGCTTGCTGTGTGCATAGATATTATCAAGAGCCAGAAGGCTTTTAAAATACTTTATTATTCCAAGCTGTGACAGCTTTTCTTCAAGCATTTCGCGCTCTGATGCTGAAAGTATCATTTGCTCAAGTCCGAGTGTGTCGAAATATTCTATCAGCGACAGAACTCCGTCAACCGGCTTTATTTCACAAGACAGTCTTTTATAATTTGCAACCCACTCGTGCGCTATTTTTTCATACGGCTCTTTTTCAAAATCGAAACCGAGATTTTTATAGTACTCTATTATCGGGAAGTCGAACTTTTCACGATATTTGTCAATACTGTCAATGGTTTTTAGTCCGCGCGCAGAAAGAAGCGGATTTACCGAGTCTATACCCACTTTAACGTCGTCAATTATCGTTCCGTTGAAATCCCAGACGATATACTTATATTTCATACTTTCTATCCGTTATTTCTTCGCTATACGGCGGATGTCGCAGGTGGGTGCGTATCCGTTTTCGTATGCTTTTATTATGTTTTTCACTTCGTTTTTGTCTTCGTCTGTG
The DNA here is from genome assembly GCA_045590315.1 of Eubacteriales bacterium. GTDB lineage: Bacteria > Bacillota > Clostridia > Oscillospirales > CAG-272 > UBA4717. The sequence continues at coordinate 3,618 of JAZNQU010000152.1, read as the reverse complement.
AAGATAAAGTGTCCGCGCGTGATTTTTGCCGCTTCGAGCTCGCTCTTTTTATCAGCCATATAACTCACGCGGCTGTTGTATACCGTGTTTCTGTGCGCAAGCGTTCTGTACACGGGGAATTTTTCGCCCATTCTGTCGACAAGCACGCCCTCTCTTTCCAAACACTTGTCACAACCTGATGTCTGCTTTATCACGCATTTTTCAAGAAGCATCACAGGTATGCGCCCGTAAATTATCGCGTTTGACGAAGCACGTGCTCCAAGGTCGGCAAGTCGCGCAAGCGTAAGCTCACTCGAAGGTATAATGTCGCAAAGTCCGAGTGACAAAAGCTTTTGTACGCTCATCTTATTCGTCGCGTTAAGTCTGAAATCTCCGTGGAGCTCAAAGCCGTATTCAAGTGCAAGTGAAATATGCCCGAGATTTGAGACAAGCGCGTGTTTTGCCCCGCCATTTTTAGCTTTTTCAAGCATTTCACGTACTTCCCCGGTCTCACGGTCGAATATAACGGGGGGCAGTATCACTCCGTTTGCTTTTCCTGCAACATAGTCTTCAAGAGGAAGATATATTATATCAAAAAAGTCTGTCGCATTCTCGGGAATCTGCCCGTCGTGCATAAATCTTGCGCTTCTCTTGGGGGTATACAGATTTTCGTCCGTATATACGCCTGCAGACTGCCTGTTTATTTTGCGAGGACTTTTGAGCTTTTCTTCAAGCGCAGACACCGCCTCGCGCCTGAGCGCGTTTATTTTCGACACGGGCATGATAACGCCCTCGTCAAGCTCTATATCAGCGTCGGTGCAGACAAAATCGGTTGAGCCAAATTTGAGAAGATTTTTCTTTACAGACTCAAGCGAAAGCGGAGCGTTCAGGGCTTTTTCGGGCGCGTCCCCCGAAACCGTTACGCTGACACTTTCTCTCTTGTTAGCAAAGAATAACGTCACTTGTGACGGCTCGCCAAGCTTTATTTTTGCATAAAGTGAAAGCTCGCGTCGCCGTGATTTTACGTCAAAATCAAGCTCGCACGCGCTCTTTAGCTTGTCCGCATCCGTTCTGATACCGTTCATCGACGTGTCGATTTTATTTTTGAAATATCCGTCTGTAAATCCGCTTCGCGAAAAGAGGGCGGCAAGTTTTTCTATTTCCTTTTTGTCCGCACTTCTGTTTTCATCGATCAAGCGTCTGTAGACAGAAGTAACTCCGTAAACGTATGAGGGAGATTTCATTCTGCCCTCAATTTTGAGCGACGCCGCGCCAAGCTTTAAGACGTCCTCAAAACAGCCTGCAAGGCAGTTGTCCTTGAGGCTCAGGGGATAGCTTCCCGAATATGGCAGACGGCAGGGCTGCGCGCACTCACCGCGGTTTCCGCTGCGTCCTCCCACAAGCGAGCTGAAAAGGCATTGTCCCGAATGCGACACGCAGAGCGCGCCGTGTATGAAAATCTCGGTTTCTATCGGGGAGTTTTCGCATATCTCACGAAGACTGTCGCGGTCCAGCTCACGCGCGACCACGACTCTGTCAAAACCAAGTCCTGCCAAAAGCTCGGCTCCCTTTGTGTTGTGCACCGACATCTGCGTACTTGCGTGCAGTTCAATATCGGGGAAAATCCTCTTTGCCTCTGCGGCAAGACCTAAATCGGCAATAATGAGCGCGTCGGCGCCGGCGGTATATAAAAATTTGATTTCTTCAAGAGCTTCGGCAACTTCTCTGTCGTAGATGAGCGTGTTAAAGGTAATATTTGAGCGCACGCCGAAATTGCGGCATTTTTCTATGGCGCGCTTTATCTGTTCGCGGTCGAAATTCTGTGCGTTCATTCTCGCGTTGAAGGAAGACGCACCGAAATACACGGCGTCCGCTCCCCCTGCTATAGCCGCATCAAGCGCTTCCATACTGCCGGCAGGGGCAAGAAGCTCGGGCTTTTTGTAAATAATATCTCGCATTTATCCGACTGTGCTCCGTTTTTTTCGTATTTGCTCTTGAAATATTTATAAAATTAAAGTATAATTATACTGTTATAGTGTTTTATACTGCAAATAGACTCTAATCTATGATTTATTATAAACCATCAAGGCGGTAAAGTCAACACAAACTTTGCCCTCATAAAGTGCACGAAAGGCAGATTGTTATGAAGACAGAAGTTAAAATTAAAAAAATGCGCGAGAGCGCAGTAGTTCCCGAATACGCGACTCCCGGCTCAGCGGCACTTGATTTAAGATGCGCCGCAGACCAAGCAATTATTATTCCTGCACGCTCAAGAGCGGCGATACCCACGGGCATCGCCGTTGCGCCGAGTGACTCTTCGGTAGTTTCGATAGTATGCGCAAGAAGCGGCCTTGCAACAAAGCACGGTATCGCTCTTGCAAACGGTATCGGAGTTATAGACAGCGATTACAGAGGTGAGATTCTCGTTTCGCTTATCAACAATTCCGACGTTGACTTCAAAGTAGAACCCGGCGACCGTGTTGCACAGCTTATGTTTATGCCAGTGCTTTCGGCGTCTCTTATCGAGTGTGACGAGCTTGACTCGACAGAGCGCGGAGCCGGCGGCTTTGGTTCAACGGGAGTAAAGTAATGAAAAAGCTTATCCTTGCTTCCGCTTCAGCGCGCAGACGCGAGATACTTTCGCATATCGGACTTGAATATACAGCCCTTGTTTCCGACGTTGACGAGGAAAACGGACTGCCCCACTCTCCCGACAGGATAGTTGAAACGCTCTCCGAGCGCAAGGCTGAAGCTATTTTTTCGCACCCCGACTACTCTGTGGGCGATATAATTATCGGCTCAGACACCATCGTTTACCATAACGGCAGAATACTCACAAAGCCGCACGACGCACTTGATGCAAGAAGAATGCTTCTTGAGCTTTCGGGAAACACACACGAGGTCTACTCGGGTCTTTGCGTTACAGACGGCAAAAAGAAGATATGCACGCACGCAAAAACCGCCGTTAAAATGCGCGAAATATGCGAGTCTGAAATAGAGGCATACGTTAACTCGGGCGAGCCGCTTGACAAGGCAGGTGCTTACGGCATACAGGACCTCGGCGGCGTTTTTGTAGAGAAGATCGACGGCGACTACTACAACGTGGTAGGTCTTCCGCTTGAAAAGCTTTGCGTGATCCTTGACAGAGAATTTGAGTTTAACGTCCTTTTAAACAGGGCGGGTAAAAAATGAAAAGGTTATCTGAAAAACAAAAGAAAACAAACATAAACGAAGCAGCGAAAATACTTGAGTCGGTATATCCCGACGCCGAGTGCGCATTGAAATACGACGGGGAAGCCTGGAAGCTTCTTATAATGGGAAGGCTCTCGGCTCAGTGCACGGATGCAAGAGTAAACGTCGTGTGCAAGGAGCTTTTTAAAGTCTTCCCGACTCTTGAGTCTGTCGCTTATGCCGACGTAGACGAAATAGCAAAAATAGTCAGGCCGTGCGGACTTTACAACACAAAGGCTAAAAACATCAAAGACGCGTGCCTGATGCTTGTCGAAAAATATAATTCAAAGCTTCCGGGTAATATGGAAGAGCTTTTAAGTCTGCCGGGTGTCGGCAGAAAGATTGCAAATCTTTTGCTTGGCGATATATTCCACGTGCCGGGTATCGTTGCCGATACTCACTGTATCC
>JAZNQU010000151.1:0-2432 GCA_045590315.1 Eubacteriales bacterium | reverse complement strand
TCATCAAGCTTCTTGAAGTTGACTCACTTACGCGTGATGCGATATGCAATATTATGGCAGCAGAATACGGACTTGACCTTACTTTTGACCTTATGAGTGTAACAAATGTAGGCGCATCAGTATCTGCTGACCTCAGAAATGCTGCAGTGTTCGCAACGCTCATTGCTATACTTCTTATGCTTGTGTATATCACGTTCAGATTTGAAATTCTTTCAGGTCTTACTGCGGTTATTTGCCTTGCTCACGACGTTTTCGTGATGTTCGCAGTATACTCGCTTCTTCAGATTCCGCTTAACAGCACGATGATTGCGGCAATACTCACTATTCTCGGTTACTCGATAAATGCGACTATAATCGTATTTGACCGTATCCGTGAAAACGTAAAACTTCACAGTAAGGACAAGTTTGAAGAAAACGTTGACCGTTCGGTAAAGCAGACGCTTACACGTTCTCTCAACACAACCCTTACAACGCTCTTTACTATCGGAATGATATACATTCTCGGCGTTGATTCCATCAAGCAGTTTGCACTCCCGATAATAGTCGGTATTTTTGCAGGACTCTTCTCATCCGTATGTCTTGCAGGTAATATCTGGGCAATACTCAAGAAGGCGTTTAACAAAAAGAGAGTTTGAGAAAGCTATTCTTGAAATTTGTTAAATCAAAAACGCAGTGACGGCAAAGTATCGTCACTGCGTTTTAATAAATGAGGTTTTTATGGTACCTGAAATATTTGAAAGAGAAGCACTTCTTATCGGTGAAGAAAATCTTAATAAACTGATGCGCTCTTCTGTTATGGTTTTTGGCGCAGGCGGAGTAGGAAGCTATGTTATAGAAGGCTTGGTACGTGCAGGAATAGGTCGGATTATTGCAGTTGATAACGACAGCGTTAATATGACCAATATCAACCGTCAGCTTGTTGCCGATATGACCACAGTAGGAATGGCTAAAACCGAGGCCGCGCGAGAGCGCGCACTTCGCATAAATCCAGAAATTGACTTCGTATCAGAGTGCGTGTTTGTGACTTCCGACAACGCAGAAGAACTTATAAAGAAGCATATGCCCGACTATATAGTTGATGCAATTGACACGGTTAGCGCGAAGATAGCGCTTATTATGTGCGCACACAAGCTTGGTATAAAGATAATCTCGTCAATGGGTACGGGAAACAAGCTTGAGCCGGAGCGACTGAGAATCGCCGACATATATTCGACGAGCGTATGTCCTCTTGCGCGCGTAATGAGAAAAGAACTGAAGGATCGCGGTATAAAAAAGCTTGATGTTTTATACAGCGATGAAGAGCCGATAAAGCGCGCGGACGGAAGTGCGCCTGTAATAAAGGATAACGGTCGCAATGCTCCCGGCAGTATATCATTTGTGCCGTCTGCGGGCGGACTTATAATCGCTTCAAAAGTAGTACGGGATATAATTAAGTGAAAAAAGAAGGACGCGAGTCCTTCTTTTTTTACATTATTGATTGTGAATTTATATAAAGTCTGAACCGCAGTCCGAGCTTTTCGGCTGCCTTGCGGCACATTACCATACGTCCGAGGAATATTTCAAAATAGTCCATAACGGGGCTTATGTTCGTGTCGATTTCAAGTTCAAGAGTTATCTCGGTGTGCTCATCGTTTATAGTAAGCTTTGAATTTGAAACAGAGTAGTTTACCCTGTCGTGTATGTCAAAGGTTGCAATATCGTTGTTGCGCACACGGCTGCGGCGAACGTCGCATTTGTCGGCAAGAATCAGTGCCGCCGCAACGTCGTTTACGGCAACGCCCGTTCCCTCGTCGTGATTTCCTATGGCTGTGACTATGATAGCAACGTCTTCGGCAGGCATATCCATGTGGTCGAGTATTCTGAAAGCCATGATAGCGCCGCTTTGTGAGTGTTCGATTCTGTTAACGAGATTGCCGATATCGTGCATATAGCCTGCGATCTTTGCAAGCTCTATCGTATGTTCGTCGGCACCGAGTGTTTTAAGTATATACTCGGCGTCCTTTGACACTTTGCCCACGTGCGCAAAGCTGTGCTCGGTATATCCGAGTGCCAGCAGGGACTCGTCAGCATGTGTGATAAAGGTGTTTATGTCTTTGTTGTTTTTGATGTCTTCAAAAGTTACCATATGAATCCTTATATAAAATATTATACTATAAATTTGATAAAATTAAAGTGAACGGGTGTAGATACGGCTATCTTACTATAAATGCAGTAGGGATACAGCGCTCACCGACCGCTGAGCCAAGCGAGTTTACAAGCTCGCCCTTGTAAAAGAGCATTGATGACGAGCCGCCGTCAAGATTAGCTGCATTTACCGCCTCGTATTCTTCCATTATTTCGGCTATATCAGAGTAGGACGCTCCGAGACTGTGAGGCTGTCTGCCGTCGATTACAAGTACGAGTATCGCACCGTCAGCGCGCTGACCTATCGC
>JAZNQU010000150.1:0-3073 GCA_045590315.1 Eubacteriales bacterium | reverse complement strand
TGAGTCTACAACAGATCTTGTCTTCTCAGGACACAGCGTGTTCGCTCTTGACGGCGTTCTGATCAAAGAAAGCAACAACAAGATAATCAATGACTATATCCTTTCTGCCGATCTTGACCTCGGCAAAATAATGATTGACCGTGTAAAGGTTACAAACTTTAAAGATTCTTCTACTCTTTACGGCAAGCTTCAGCCGGCAAGATATATCAATATTCCGAATGTTAAAGCTGAGTGTGACGGTTCGCTCATGAGTGTTCCGAAATCTCCGTTTGTTCCGGAAGACGAAAACGAACGTATAAACTACTGCCGCGGCATCTTCAATATGCAGGTAACAGCGCTTAAGAAGAGACTTGAAGCAGTTAGCGCAAAACCTGTAATCGGTGTATCGGGCGGACTTGACTCAACACTCGCCCTATTGGTAGCAACAGAAGCGGTAAGTCGGCTTGGCAAACCTGCGTCAGATGTACACGGTATAACGATGCCGTGCTTTGGAACAAGCGAAAGAACGCACAATAACTCGCAAAAACTTATGAACGCTCTGGGAATAACCGCTAAGGAGATCAATATTAAAGAAGCGTGCCTGCTTCACTTTAAGGATATCGACCACGATCCGGACGTTTATGACCTCACGTATGAAAACGCTCAGGCACGTGAGCGCACTCAAGTGCTTATGGACTATGCTGGCAAAATCGGAGGACTTGTAATAGGCACCGGTGACTTGTCTGAGCTTGCTCTTGGCTGGTGCACCTATAACGCTGATCATATGAGTATGTACGGTGTTAACTCGGGCGTACCGAAAACAATGATAAAATGGATAATTGATGCTGTAGTCAGAGATAACACGTTTGCAAGCGCAGCTGACGTACTAAAAGATATCATCGATACGCCAATAAGCCCGGAACTTTTGCCGCCTGACAGAAGCGGCAGCATATCGCAGGTGACTGAGGACATCGTAGGGCCGTATGAACTCCATGATTTCTTCCTGTATTACGTAATCCGCTACGGATTTGAGCCCGATAAAATATATGAGCTTGCAAAAAAAGCTTTTGCTAACGTATATGATAACAAAACTCTTTTAAAATGGCTTAAAAACTTCTATAAGCGCTTCTTTTCCCAGCAGTATAAGCGAAACTGTCAGCCCGACGGAGTTAAGGTCTGTCCGGTGGCCCTCTCTCCCCGCGGAGATTGGCGTATGCCGTCCGATGCTTCCGCATCAGCGTGGCTTAAAGTTGTCGATTCACTTGAATAATAAAAAAGTCAGCCGTAAGGCTGACTTTTTTATCTGTAATAAGAATAATAAGCGATTATAGTTCTGAACTTACCCTCATGCTCAAGGTCGTGGCCCGAAAGAACAACACCGTCAAGTGACATAAGATCGTTTGCGGATAAATCTTCGATTTTGCATCGAAACTCAATATCGAAGCTTGATAATACAATTAACTCATCACCTTTGACGTTTATCGCACCCGAGCGGCCGACTACCTCGTCAACGTTGTCAATTCGCTCTGTGACGTATTTAATTGCCTTACCGTCAATTGCACGCGCACGGTCGTACTTATATGCATAGCTGTCCGGATTTTTGTTTTTAAAAAGATTTTTTATTTTATTTAACATAAAAGCGTCTCCAAATGCGTAATTCTATATACTATTATATATGAATTTCATATAAAAAGCAAGAATATAATAATATTACAAATTTTCGGAGGTAGTATATGGATATAGGACTTTTACTGTCGCTTATGACAAGGTATTTTTTTATTTACCTTAAAGTTCGCGGAACGAACTCATTCCCGCCGCCGCTTTCGGCGAAAGAGGAACATGAATGTTTTGTAAAAATGTCACAGGGCGATACTGATGCGAGAAATAAGCTTATTGAACATAATCTGAGACTTGTTGCGCATATTGTACGAAAATATTATTCAAGCGCAAAAGAGCAGGATGATCTTGTATCAATTGGTACAATAGGACTTATAAAAGCAATAGACTCGTATAAATATGACAGCGGCACAAAATTTGCTACATATGCAGGGAAGTGCCTTCAAAATGAAATACTGATGTATTTCAGGTCTCAGAAAAAACTTTCGCAGGAAGTTTCGATTAACGAGACGATTGATATAGATAAAGACGGCAATCCGCTTACATATATCGACATAATAAGCGTAGACGATACTATAGCCGATGATCTTGAAATTAAATTAAGCTCGGAAAAAGTGGCGAAGATCATAAAATCAGGCTTAGCAGAAAGAGAAAAAGAGATAATCATATACAGGTACGGACTTGACGGATCAAAACCGCTGACTCAGCGTGAGGTTGCAATGAAGCTTGGAATATCACGTTCATACGTAAGCCGTATTGAGAAAAAAGCGCTCGAAGAAATCAGAAAACATTTTGAATAAAAATAAATCCGTGGCAAACCCACGGATTTATTTGTTTATCAATAATCGGTTGTTATACTTTCAAGGTAGCTGTCGTCGCTTGAATAATCGGAGTCCTCATCGTCTTCATTGTTTACAGACTCTTTTTCTTCTTTTGAAGAATCTTCGTTCACGTCTTTGTTTGTATCCGCGTCTTCAGCGTCCTCTTTAAGCTCATTATTCTGAGATTCAATTATCATAGCCTTAATAGGTTCTATGAAGTCGGCATAAAGATCGATATTTTCGTATACAGGGAGATATTCAATATATCCCTTCAAAACGTCTTTGATTCTGCTCAAATCATTTGAATATTGATATTCAATATATTTTGTAAAGAGCACATCCGCATTTTCAGCAACAAAAGCTTCATCTTTTGCAAGGCGGCGGATAATGTGATATCCGTACTCAGACTCAATTATGTCGCTTGTTGCATTTTCTTCAAGAGCAAATGCAGCTGTTTCAAATGACTCAACCATCTGACCGGGTGCGAAATAATATCCCGTGGGATTAGTTTCGATGCCGGGGTCGGCGCCGTATTCTGTTACTAATTCGAAAAACTCGCTTTCATCAGCAGCACTTGCTTTCTTTAAGATAGCCTCAGCAGTTTTTAAATCTTCGCACAATATATGAGCAGCTCTTATGTAATTTTCATCATCCAT
>JAZNQU010000149.1:0-3580 GCA_045590315.1 Eubacteriales bacterium | reverse complement strand
ACTACTGCAAGCATAACAAGAACTACGACAAATGCTATTATAAAAAGTGTTGAGCCGTATTTCTTTGTTGAAAGCCCGAGAGCTCCACCGAATACCTTCTGATTTTTGAATATAGTTCTTACAATCTCGCCAAACGCAAGGGTTACGATAGCAAGATAGTCACCCTTGAGTCTAAGCGCGGGAAGGCCGATAATAAAGCCGAACACCGCCGCTATAAGTCCGCCTGCGATCATTGATATTATGAGTACTGCAAGCTTTGACGGGATAAGCGTATGTAAGAAGTTTGCAAGAAAGCATCCAAGATATGCGCCAACGCACATAAAGCCTGCATGTCCGAGGCTGAGCTCACCGAGAAAGCCTACAACAAGGTTAAGCGATACCGCGAGTAAAATCGAGTATGCCATTTGAGTGAAGAGATTCTGGGTAGATCTTTCCATATAACCCGTTAACGCCATAGATGAGCTGATTACAAGAAAGAGTGTTATTACAATGTATGAAATATGGTTTTTAAGTTTGAAGCCCTTTTTAATGTTTTCGAAATAGCCTACCACTTTATTACACCTTCTCTCTTCTCTTCTTGCCAAGAAGTCCTGTGGGCTTCACAAGAAGTATAAGTATAAGCAGGCTGAATTCAAGCGCCGTTGTATATGGTGCAAGCACCGGTATACTGAGCGATATTTTTTCAACCACACCCATGAGTACGCCTCCGAGCATTGCTCCGGGTATCGAGCCTATTCCGCCTATTACTGCGGCTGTAAATGCCTTTATACCGGGCATTGAGCCGAGCGTCGGGCTTGTATTTGGTATCTGCATTACGTAGAAGGTACTTGCGCATGCGGCAAGCGCCGAGCCTATTGCAAACGTAACGAGAATTATCATATTGACGTTTATGCCCATAAGCTTTGCCGCCGCTCTGTCTTCAGACACAGCGATCATTGCGCGTCCAAGCTTTGTAAATTTGATGAACAGCGTGAGGCATATCATGATAAGTGCGCCCACAACAAGCGATATTATCGCAGAAAGGCTTACAGTAACGCCTGCTATTGTGATCGGCTCAAAATGAACAAGACTTATAGGTCTGGTCTGTGCGCCGAATATAAGCTGTGCGATACTCTGAAGCAGGTAGCTTACGCCTATCGCCGTAATAAGCACGGCAAGGGGTGACGCGCCTCTGAGCGGCCTGTACGCTACCTTTTCGATTACTACACCAAGCACTGTGCATACGAGTATTGCCGTAACTATCGCAAGAACGGGATGCCCATCCATAAGAAGCGTTGTCAGTATTGCGTACGAGCCGACCATGATTATGTCGCCATGCGCAAAATTAAGCATTTTCGCAATGCCGTATACCATTGTGTAGCCAAGTGCTATAAGGGCGTATATACTGCCCAGACTCAGTCCGTCAATGAATGTACTCATAAATTTTTCTCCATACTAAAAACGAAATTTTGGTTGGTCGCCCTGCGCCCAACCAAAATGACATAATGTGTTTTTGCTTAATTATTTGTTGAGAACAACTATCTGGGGAACCTTTGTGCATGCGCCCGATTCATCCCATGTCATTTCGCCTGTTGCACCCTTGAATGTGAAATCGTCTGCTGTTACTGTTGCAACGAGGATTTCGCAAAGTGCCTGTGCGCTGATTGTTACGTCTGTTACGTTAGCCTTCTTCATTGCTTCGAAGATTGTCATAACTGCGTCGTATCCGTCTGCTGCAAACTGGTCGGGTGTTCTGTTATACTTTGCTTCATAAGCTGCAACAAACTTGCTTACAACTTCATCATCGCTTGTTGCGTCGAAAGGTGTTATGTATCTGATTTCGCTTGTAACGGATTCGTCAAGCTGACCTGCGATACCGTCAAGACCGTCGCATCCGAAGAGGAGAGCGTCGCAGCCCTTAGCTGCTGCTGTCTTTGCAATCGTTCCTGCCTCTGTGTAGTAGATAGGAAGGAAGATTACGTCGCAATCCTTGAGGGCTTCAACCTGAGTTGAGAAGTCCTTCTTGTTTTCAGCGTCGAATGTCTGTGTATTGAATTCAACGTTAAGTTCAGCCATCTTTGCTGCGAATGCTTCGTAGATACCTGAAGAATACGGGTCACTTGTATCGTAGATAGCACCAATGTTTGTGTAGTTAGCTGTAAGTTCTTCTGCTGCGAGGTAACCCTGGTCGGGGTCGCCAAAGCATACGCGGAATACTGTGGGTCTGTTTTCAATAACATTTGCTGCGGAAGCAGAGGGTGTAATTGCGAAGATTCCGTCTTCATCTGCCAAAGATGCAAAGGAATCGCAAGAGCCTGAGGTTACAGAACCGATAGAAGCCTGCATACCTGCTTCGTAAAGTGTGTCGTAGCCTGTTGCCGCATCTGCTGCTGTTGCCTTATCGTCCTTGATATCGAACTTGAAGCTGATACCGTTAAGGCCGCCATTTGCGTTGATTTCTTCAATAGCGAGCTGAGCGCCTTCCTGAACGGAGATACCGTAAGAGGAAGCGTCACCTGTAAGAGGGCCTGTACCGCCGATAAAGAATTCTGTATTCTCTGCAGCGTAGTTTGTTGTCTTTGCACCGCATCCTGCGAAGCTTACTGCGCAAATAGCGAGAGCCATAGCAAGTGCAAGCACTTTCTTCATAGTTTTCATGATAATTTTCTCCTTTTGCCTTTCGGCGTAATTTCAGCATATATTCCGAAATTTACATTAAATATATGTTAATATAATTTTAACATACTGCAATATCTATTTCAATGCACATTTATGACATATTCCCGGCAATCACAGCAAGCGTTTTTGTGCATTTCGCACTTGTGCTTTAATTTTTTCGGTGTATAAGAAAATAGGGATAGTTTTTGCGGTTGATTGCCAATAATTATCCAAAATCGTGTCTGGTTCCAAAGTCTATATGATTTTTTTGAAATAAGCACACTATTTTTTCTACTGCATCAAAATCAGAGTTTTCTTCATCTGATATGATTTTTTGTATCTCTGACAGTAGTATTTTGGCTTTAAATAGATCGATTTTGGACAAACTTTTATTTAAGATTCTCATTTTTAACAATCCTCCTTGTCGTGGTACTGTATGATACCATTTTGTGCTATTTATGATACCATATGGTAGCATTGAAGTCAAGAGGTGATTTTATGATTTTCAAAAGATTATATGATCTCAGAATTGACAATGATTTAACGCAACAACAAGTTGCTGATTATCTTACGTGTAATCGTCAGGTGTATGCGAGATACGAGCGCGGTATTCGCGAGATTCCGGTTTCTATGCTTATTAAGCTTGCGGATTTGTACAAAGTTTCTGTTGATTATTTAGTAGGTAAAGATTAAAAAGAAAAAAACACGCGCTTGGCGTGTTTTTCTTTTTGGTGGATGCGAGGGGGCGAATTCTCGCCTGCGGGCTCGGTCAGGGTCGGATCTGACTGCCACCGGCAGTCATTCAACACCGACCCGTTCGACTCCCTCCATACTATATTCAAAAAGAAAAAACCCGCACTTGGCGTGTTTTTCTTTTGGTGGATGCGAGGGGGCGAATTCTCGCCTGCGGGCTCGGTCAGGGTCGGATCTGACTGCCACCGGC
>JAZNQU010000148.1:0-3325 GCA_045590315.1 Eubacteriales bacterium | reverse complement strand
ATTTAGAAATATTTCTAAATACCACACGAGGAGTGATGCAAATGGCAATAAACGAGACGTTAAAAGCAATATCCGACCCTGTCAGGCGCGATATACTTACTATGTTAAAGAAAGGAAGAATGTCGGCAGGGGAGATAGCCGAAAAATTCAATCTTACAGGTGCTACGGTTTCATACCACCTTTCTAAGCTTAAAAACGCAGACCTGATAAGCGAACAAAAGGAAAAAAACTTCATTTATTATGATCTTAACACTTCGGTATTTGAAGAAGTGCTGACCTGGATCTATATGCTCGGAGGTAATAAACAATGAAATTTATGAAATGGAAAATACTCATTATAACGTGCGCGGTTTGCCTTCTTCCGATACTTTTGGGACTCGCGCTCTGGGAAAGTCTGCCTGAGACTATGGCAATACATTTTAACATAAACGGCGAAGCGGACGGATTTGCTTCAAAAGAATTTGCAGTATTTGGTTTACCTGCTCTTATGGTCTTTCTGCAGTGCTTCTGTTGTTTTGTGAACGACATTAACGCATATAAGCACGGTGAAAGAGTGAAGTTTTCAAGAGTAACAAAGTGGATCATACCGATAATATCGCTTATACTGCATCCGGCAACGCTTGCGTACTCTCTCGGATTTAACATTGATGCTCGTAAACTTGCGCTCTTTATCGTCGGAAGCGTACTTATAGTAATAGGTAATTATATGCCCAAATTTGACTACATCAAAAAGTCTGACTTTATTGAATTTAAAAAATACGATATCGACACGGATAAAGCGAGAAAAATAAACCGTTTTATCGGTTATGCAACCGTTATAATGGGTGTTATTCAACTTGTAAGTATGTTCTTTTCTCCTGCAGTAAGCATTATAGCTCTGTGCTTGTTCATACCATATGTAATAGTGTGTGTTATCTACGGAGTTGTTGTAGGAAAAAGTAAATAAATACGTAAAAAGCGGCTGAGATAACAGCCGCTTTTTTATAGGCGCGTAAATATAAACAAAAAACTTGTTAAAAAATATTATATATATTAAACTATTTGCTATTGACAAGAGTGAGAGGTTGTGATACAATATTAAAAGTAAATCCGATACCGAAACGGGCGGATATAAAAATCTCTATGGCGATGGCAGTGGGATCGGCAGGACGGAGATATATAAATGTACAGATGCACTATTGTTATGTGTGTCGGTTTGTTTATGTCTTGCCGCATCGGGCAAGACTTTTTTTGTACCGATACGGCGCTCTGATAAACGCTGGAAGCAAAGCAGAATGTTTGCTTTTTGCGCTAATACCTTTCCGTGTATGGCTATAGGCAAGTTAAGAGCGAAAGCTCTGCGAAAGGATAAAACAACTGATGAAAAAACTCGTGAACGCAAAGGTTATAGACTTCGGTATGCTCGACAGCTTTTCGCCGTCGGACGAACTTTTGCATTCCCTTGATTTTCCCGAATATACTATTTTTCCCGGTTTTTGCGATGTGCACGTTCATTTTCGCGAGCCGGGATTTATTTATAAGGAAACGATAAAAAGCGGAAGCGAAGCGGCGGCAGCAGGCGGATACACGGCGGTTTGTACGATGCCGAACTTGAATCCCGTACCCGACTCGATTGAAAATCTCAAATTGCAGACAGACGCTATAGAAAAGGACGCAGTAATCGACGTGTTCCCTTATGCGTCAATAACGGCAGGACAGCGAGGCGAAGAGCTTTCAGACTTTGACTTGCTTGCCGATAAAGTGATAGCATTTTCGGACGACGGGCGAGGAGTGCAGTCTGACGATATGATGCGTCGGGCTATGCTAAAAGCAAAAGAACTTGATAAAATGATAGTCGCACACTGCGAGGTCAACTCTCTCTTAAACGGCGGATATATTCACGACGGTGTATACGCAAAAGAGCACGGACATCGCGGAATCTGCTCGGAAAGCGAGTACAAGCAGATAGAGCGCGACCTGAAGCTTGCCGAAGAAACGGGCTGTGCTTACCACGTGTGCCACATATCGGCAAAGGAAAGCGTTGAGCTTATAAGGCAGGCAAAGGCAAGAGGCGTGAATGTTACATGTGAAACAGCGCCGCACTACCTTGTTTTTGACGAAAGCGACCTTAAGGAAGAGGGAAGATTCAAAATGAATCCCCCGATTAGAAGTAATGAAGACAAGCTTGCGCTGATCGAAGGTATATGCGACGGTACAATAGATATGATAGCAACCGACCACGCTCCGCACTCGCTTGAAGAAAAGTCAAAGGGACTTGAAAAGAGTGCGTTTGGAATAGTCGGGCTTGAAACAGCATTTTCGGTCATGTATACGCATCTTGTAAAGAAAAATATAATCAGCCTTGAAAAGCTTGTAGAACTGATGGCAATAAATCCGAGAAAACGGTTTAAAATACCTTTAGGTGATGATTTTTCGGTCTGGGCACTTGATGAAGAGATAACGGTAAATCCCGAAGAATTTAAATCAATGGGCAGAGCGACGCCGTTTGAGGGTGAAAAATTATACGCAAAACATATAAAGACGATATACAGGGGGAAAACGGTATGTTAAAAGAATTTGATAAAAAGATCGTACTTGAAGACGGAAGTGAGTATTATGGATACGCTTTCGGCGCAAACGAAGAACGTGTAACAGAGATCGTGTTTAATACGTCAATGGTTGGCTATCAGGAAATAGTTTCAGACCCGACATATATTAACCAGACGGTTGTTATGACATACACACTTATCGGTAACTACGGTATTACAGATGAGGACTTCGAGTCGAAAACGCTTACAATAGGCGGACTTGTTGTGAGAGAATACAACAATTTCCCCTCAAACTTCAGATACACCAAGACTCTCGCAGAGCTTATGGAGGAAAACGGCATACCGGGTATATACGGACTTGATACGCGTAAGCTTGCGCGCTCAATCCGTGATAACGGAAGCTGCAAAGCGTTTATAACAGATGCTTCAACTCCCCTTGAACGCGCACTCGAAATTCTTAAAAACACTGAGTTTCCGAAGGACGAAGTTGCAAAGGTAAGCTGTAAAAAGAGATGGTACTCGAGAACTCCGAACCCCAAGTATAACGTAGTGGCAGTAGACTGCGGAATCAAACTCAGCATCGTGCGTACGCTCAACGCTATCGGATGTAACGTCACGGTTATCCCGTGGGATACTCCTGCAAGTGAGGTTGAAATGATGAAGCCCGACGGAATCTTTATTTCGGACGGACCGGGCGATCCTGCTGATGCTACCGCTGTAATCAACCTTATAAAAGAACTCAAAGGAAAATATCCGATATTCGGAGAGGGACTCGGACATCAGATGATAAGCCTTGC
>JAZNQU010000147.1:0-7343 GCA_045590315.1 Eubacteriales bacterium | reverse complement strand
CTTGCTCACGGCTTTGACGCGCTCGTAATGGTACCCAACTGCGACAAAAACGTACCGGGACTTCTTATGGCGGCTGCAAGACTCAATATACCCACGATATTCGTAAGCGGCGGTCCTATGCTCGCAGGTCACATTGACGGCAAGAAGACAAGCTTTTCTTCAATTTCGGAAGCTGTCGGCGAATACAACGCTGGTAAAATTGATGAAGCAAAGCTTTATGAATACGAATGCAAGACCTGCCCGACCTGCGGCTCATGCTCGGGTATGTACACAGCAAACTCAATGAACTGTCTGACCGAGGCGCTCGGTATGGCTCTCGGCGGCAACGGCACTATCCCTGCCGTATATTCAAGAAGACTTGAGCTTGCAAAGCACGCAGGTATGAAGATAATGGAGCTTATAGAAAAGGACATCCGTCCGCGCGATATTATGACCGAAAAGGCGTTTCATAACGCGCTCTCTGTTGATATGGCGCTCGGATGCTCGACAAACAGCATGCTTCATCTCCCTGCTATCGCGCACGAGTGCGGTATCGACATAAACCTTGATATTGCAAACGCGATAAGCGAAAAGACTCCCAACCTTTGTCACCTTGCTCCTGCGGGACGTACTTACGTTGAAGAGCTTGACGAGGCAGGAGGAGTTTACGCCGTGATGAACGAGCTTAACAAGAAAAGCTTGCTCAATACCGACTGTATGACTGTTACAGGCAAAACTGTTGGTGAAAACATCGACGGCCATATAAATCTCGACACAAACGTCATCAGACCTATACACGACCCGTTCAGCGAGACGGGCGGAATCGCGGTTCTGCGCGGCAATCTCGCTCCCGAGGGCAGCGTAGTAAAGCGCTCGGCAGTAGCGCCCGAAATGCTTGTGCACGAGGGTCCTGCAAGAGTATTCGAATGCGAAGAGGATGCACAGGCGGCAATAAACGCAGGCAAAATAAAGCCCGGCGACGTTGTGGTTATCCGCTACGAAGGTCCCAAAGGCGGTCCCGGTATGCGTGAAATGCTTAACCCCACGTCCGCTATTATGGGTATGGGACTCGGAAGCAGCGTTGCTCTTATCACGGATGGTCGCTTCAGCGGTGCAACGAGAGGTGCTTGTATCGGACACGTATCGCCCGAAGCAGCAAGCGGCGGTATGATAGGAATTGTCAAGGAAGGTGACATTATAAGCATCAACATTCCCGAAAACAAGCTTGAGCTTAAGGTTGACAAAGACGAAATTGAGCGCAGAATGAAAGACTTTGTCCCAAAAACGAAAGAGCTCTCGGGATACCTTAAGAGATACGCCGCACTCGTGTCAAGCGGCGCAAAAGGAGCGATACTCGGCTAATGAGCAAGGATTATTTAAACTCTCTCAAAACGCGCTTAAGCTCTCTTGTTATCTTCCGCACACTTTTGTCTGATCCGGTTATAGAGTCGCTTTATAATTATCTCGACTCTTTGGAAAAAGCTCCCGACACGGCTGTATCCGCGTACTCGGAATTCGTATCAAGACTTTATAAACACGGGCACGGCTTACTTGATGTTTATCTCCAGTCTCTGATTTTCAACAACGAAAACGTTTATGTAAAGCTTGTAGGCGAGGGCAAAAAGCCTGCCGACTTTATGCTCGAAGCACTCGAAAATGAGCTTGCGCTCTTTAACGAGTTGTCAGAAATCAACTCAAGTGAGTTAAAAAAGCCGTTAAAATCAAGCAACTTTCTCCCCTCTTTTGGCAAATCAGGCGTTGAGATAGCAAAGAATTACCTCAAGCGTATTGATAATATCGGCAGTTACGGCTACGGAATTTACGCCGAGCATTATATGTTCTGCCTTGACGATGACGGTACGATAGTACCGGTAAAGCACCCCGACCCGACAAGACTTTCTTCTCTTGTTGATTACGAACGTCAGCAAAAGATTATACTTGACAACACCCTCGCCTTACTTGACGGCAAGACAGCATCGAATATACTCTTAACGGGCGACGCAGGTACGGGAAAATCGTCTACAATAAAAGCGGTAGTCAACGAGCTTCACGATAAGGGACTGCGAATAATCGAGGTCCGCAAGGATCAGCTTACAAAGATTCCTGCTCTGCTTGACGACCTGGCACAGAATCCGCTTAAATTTATCGTATTTATCGACGACCTCTCATTTACAAAGAGCGATGACAGCTTCAACGCACTCAAAGCTGTGCTTGAAGGCTCTGTATCATCACGCTCGCAGAACACGGTCATCTACGCGACAAGTAACCGCCGTCACCTTATTAAAGAGAATTTCTCCGACCGCGACGGCGACGATATTCACCGCAACGATACGATGCAGGAGATTACTTCCCTCTCGCTGCGCTTCGGTATCCACGTGATCTTTGAACGTCCCGACAAGCAAACGTATCTTGACATCGTTCATCATTTAGCGGCTGAACACGGAATCAAGCTTGATACAGACAAACTTGATAATATGGCAGAACGCTTCGCGCTTGAGCGCGGGGGCAGGTCTGCAAGACTTGCCCGTCAGATGATAGAGGGACTATTAGCTAAATAAGAAAAGAGCACACGCGTGCTCTTTTCTTATTTAATTTGGCGATAATAAAATTTTTATAAAAATGCTATTGACAAAGCAAAACAGGTGTGTTATAATATATCTCGTTCACACTATGCGGATTTAGCTCATTTGGTAGAGCGCGACCTTGCCAAGGTCGAGGTGGAGGGTTCGAGCCCCGTAATCCGCTCCATATGGGAGCATAGCTCAGCTGGGAGAGCATCTGCCTTACAAGCAGAGGGTCATAGGTTCGAGCCCTATTGTTCCCACCAGAAAAAAGCACTGACGTTGTCGGTGCTTTGTTACTTTCCCTCATAGTATACGATATTGACAAAGATAGCATAATAATTTATAATTGGATTGAAAATGAAACTATTAAAAGGATGTTTTATGAGCATTGACGCAACACTTGTTAAAATCGATTTTAGCCCTATATCACTAAACGATAAGGAATTATACGACAGCTACCTTTCAAAAGAGTCAGAGCGCGGCTGCGAGTTTTCTTTTGCAAATCTGTATTTGTGGGGTAGGCAAAATATCGCAGTTGTACACGACCACATCGTAATTTTCTCGCAGTTTGACCGCAGAAGCGTTTATCCTTATCCGCTCGGTACGGGTGACAAAAAAGAAGTCATCGACGCTATTATAGCAGACTCCAAAGCGAGAGGTATTCCCTGCCGTATTACCGGTCTTGGCAAAAAGGCAAAAGAGACTATTGAAACACTTTATCCCGGCAAATTTCGCTTCCATTGTGACGAAGGCTCGTTTGACTACGTCTACAGTATCGACGACCTTGCCGAATTAAAGGGGCAAAAATATCACGGCAAGCGAAATCATATTCACCGCTTTAATGACACGTATCCGGACTATACAATCGAAGCACTTTCGGATGACAATCTCTCACGCGTGAAGCAAATGGCAGAAGATTGGTATCAGTACAAGCTTGAAGAAAACCCGAACAACGACTTTCATATGGAAAAAGCGGCTTTGACTAAAGCTTTTCGTAACTACAAAGAGCTTGAACTTGAAGGACTTGTACTCTTAAACGGTGACGAAGTGCTGGCGGTAACACTTGGCAGCAGACTGTCACACGACACTTTTGACGTTCATTTTGAAAAAGCGCGTCCTGATGCAAACGGCGCTTATACCGTCATCAATTATGAGTTTGCCCGTTATATACGCGATAAGTATCCCGAAATCCGTTTTCTTGACCGTGAAGAGGATATGGGACTCGAGGGTCTTCGCAAGGCAAAGCAGAGCTATAAGCCTCACCATATGGTAGAAAAATGCTGGGCTTGTCTTCTGGAGGATGGCTATGATTATTGATTATCCCAAAATTAAAGATATACCTGACCTGTTGGAGCTTTGGAAAGAGGCGTTCGGAGATTCAGACGAATTTGTGAAAACGTTTTTCAGTACGGCATTCTCCCCAAAACGTTCAAGACGTATCTCGCTCGACGGCATAACCGCCGCGGCGCTCTATTGGTTTGACTGCACGTATAACGGTAAGCGCATAGCATACGTGTATGCAGTTGCAACGGCAAAAGCATACCGCGGACAAGGCCTGTGCCATATTCTTATGAATGATACTCATACAATGCTAAAAAGCCAAGGATATACGGGAGCAATTCTTGTGCCCGGAAGCAAGGAGCTTTTTGACTTTTATCACCGTATGGGATATAAAACGTGCGCATATGTTAATGAAATAAAATACAAAAAATCCGAGCGAAAGGTTAAAATATCTAAAATCGGCAAAGAAGAATACGCAAAGCTAAGACGGCAGCATTTGCCCGAGGGCGGAGTTTTGCAGGAGGGCGAAAATCTCGACTTTTTAGAAAGATATGCAAGCTTTTATGCCGGCCGAGACTTTGTTCTTGCGACGCTCGAAGAAAAAGACATAATGCACGGCATTGAGCTTTTGGGTAATGTGTCGTCTGCGCCCGACATCGTGGGTACACTCGGATATAAAAGCGGAAACTTCCGAGCACCGGGTAAAGAAACACCGTTTGCAATGTACTACCCTTTTGAGAAAAATAAGTCCGCGCCGCCAACATATTTCGGCTTAGCGTTTGACTGATAGGTCGCGTTATAAATTACGCCCAATATTTTGATTTTTCGCTTGACAAGAGTCCTCGCGTATGATATAATAATTGAGCGTTTAAAAAGCGCATATACGGAGAGGTATCGAAGTGGGGACGTTTGCGAGCGCTGCCGGTGGCAGATGAAGCGAGCAAAAAGGAGTGTCCGCGGTCGAAATTTTGCGAAGCGAACAGCGAGCAAAAAATTTCGGGTTACCGCAACAGGACATAACGGGGCGCCCGTTCGATAACACACAAATATTAAACTCGTTTTGAGTTTAATCATATACGGAGAGGTATCGAAGTGGTCATAACGGGGCTGACTCGAAATCAGTTTGTCTTAACGGACACGCGGGTTCGAATCCCGCCCTCTCCGCCAAAGCAAGGCTTTGCATAGTCAGAACCTTGCTTTTTTATTTTACCTACTGTTTGTTAAATGACAAAACTGTTTTGGTACAAACGCAAAAATATATAATAAAGCATCAGGCCGTGAACCCGGTGCTTTAGAATTATGTAGCATGGTTAAAGATTCCAATCGCAAAATAAGAAAGCATCTTCCTACAGTATTTGATGCGGCAAAAGACGGTGAATCAAAAGCCATCGATATAATACGAGAACACAAAAAGAGACTTTTGATTGTCGGTGGTGTTGTTATTGTTGGAGGCACTGTTACCGTAACTGTCGGATACATAGCAATAAAGGAAAAACGAAAGGCGGAGAGAAAATCAGGAAAATCGTTCGACGCATATTTGGAGTCTGCAAAAACGGACACCTATCAATGTTTTTTATTATTTTTATATTCACCACATTTATAATCACTTAAATACGGCAACTTCTTCTTTTGTTTCAATATTATAAATGTGCATTATCCAACAGCAACACCAGGTGTATCAATCCACATAGTGCTCCACATTATGTATATTTTATTCAATAGATTATAAAAAATTTGCCAAGCAGATGTCTGCTTGGCATGGATTTACTTTATTTACTTTTTCTTTTACACTAACCTGAACGATGCAATATACTCGTCATCTGATTCAAGCTTTGGATCATTTTGCTCAAAGGAAATATTCAAATTGTTTTCTTTAGCAGTCAAGTCAAAGTGACAAAGGGCAATTCCTATATCAATCATTTGCATATCAAGTCTTGAATCATGACCAAAACCATTACTGCGTTTAAGGTAAAAGTGAACTGCATTATCAACCACCACAACACCCCAGGGTAGCTTATTTACTGCCGTTGGAGCAAGTCGAACCATTTCCAAAGCTTCAACCCATTTACCTGCTTTTTCTTTAGATAAAGACGTATCAAATGAGCCATCAAAGAATAATTCTTCAAAAGGAAGTCTTTCATCGGCTTTAACCCCTTTTCGCATCATACTCTCACGCAATGACATTTTCTTGGCAGGATACCCAAGCGCACTTGCGCAAGGCATAATTTCGTCAGTGTCAAGTTCCATAGCCTGCTCAAAAGCAGAACGGTTCATCGTTCCGCCAAGCCAGACGGTTCCAATTCCGACTGACTGAGCATACAGCACCATCATTTCAAATGAATAACCAAATGCAACACTTGCATTTTCTGTGTGCTTGATTTTACCGCCGACGAATAAATCCGTACCCACTGTAACAGGGCAGTTAAGTCCGTATTCCTTTGCATTCATAAACTTAAAGTCCACAGAAATTTTAAAAGGATTTTCTATCGTCTGTGCAAAAGCTGTCAGTTTCTCTATATCGTTTTTATCAAGCTCTCTACCATCATATGTCCTGACACTTCTTCTGTTTCTGATATGTTTTGTAATATTATTCATAGCACACACCTCTTTGATTATTTTTGCAATTCCAATATTTTCTCTTTTATCTTATTCGCTGTTTTGATAAATTCCGCGTCGCTTTTTCCTGTGGGATCGTCAAGTCCCCAATCTGAGCGTTCTTTGCATGGAATATTGGGACAATGAACATTACAACCCATTGTGATGACTATATCAGGCTCAGGAATATCCGAAATCAGTTTTGAATACTGACCTTGCATATCTATACCGAAATGCTCTTTCATAATCCGCACGGCATCCCCGTTTATCTGTGTTTTTGTTTCTGTTCCTGCAGAATAGCAGTCATACTTTTCTGAAAGATATATTTTTCCAAAAGCCTCTGCCATCTGACTTCGGCAGGAATTATGTGCGCAAATAAATGCTATTTTAGTTTTTGACATAGAAAGGACACCTTTCTTCTATGCATTGATTATTCAGCTTAGAGCGTGAACACTCGATTTCGTCAAGCTCCATTTCGACTCCAAGATTTTCTTTTGTGAATCCCACCGCTTCGATAATTGCAAGATATGAATCTCTTTTACAGCAACGTGGACCGCCGTTTTTGCCGATTGCAGTTAATGCTCGTCCCGTCATCTGATTTGATAGTCCCCATGCTTCTTTTGCAAGCGGTGTTGACTTTGTTATAATCGCCATATACATACCTGTGCTGATACCTGCACCGCAGGCACCCCAAAATCCGCAGGCTCCGCCGGGAACCTGTTTTCCTCGTGCATACATTTTGGAAAGTGCAGACGGCAAATCAATCTCTCCGCCTGCATTTTTGTATGCAGTAAGAAGAGATGCACCCACCATAACATGATGCTCGGGACCGTGCATGTGGCAAAAGTCCATTGACATCATTTTTTCTAATATATGGATAGGATTTTTAGATTTTTCATTTAAAGCTAACGCAATAATTTCATC
>JAZNQU010000146.1:0-22397 GCA_045590315.1 Eubacteriales bacterium | reverse complement strand
GTAATGCTTGCAATGGGCAGTGTTCTCACCAACAAGTACGCAGAGGGTTATCCCGCAAAGCGCTATTACGGCGGTTGCGAGTGCGTTGACGTGGCAGAGAATATCGCTATTGAGAGAGCTTGCCGTCTCTTCGGTGCAAAGTTTGCAAACGTACAGCCTCACAGCGGTGCGCAGGCTAACCTTGCAGTGTACTTCGCGCTTCTTGAAACAGGCGACACAGTGCTCGGTATGAATCTTGCGCACGGCGGCCACCTTACACACGGAAGCCCTGTAAATATGTCGGGTAAAAACTACAACTTCGTTCCTTACGGAGTTGACAGCGTGACACACCGTATCGACTATGATAAGCTTGAAGAAACAGCACGCGAGTGCAAGCCGAAGCTTATCGTCGCAGGCGCGTCCGCATACCCGAGAATAATCGACTTCAAGCGTATATCCGAGATCGCAAAGAGTGTTGGCGCTTACTTCATGGTAGATATGGCGCACATCGCAGGTCTTGTTGCAGCAGGACTTCATCCGAACCCTGTTGAATACGCAGACGTTGTTACAACAACAACACATAAAACGCTCCGCGGACCTCGCGGCGGTATGATACTCTGCCGTGAAGAGCTTGCAAAGCAGATAGATAAGGCAATATTCCCGGGAACACAGGGCGGACCTCTTATGCACGTTATCGCATCAAAGGCAGTATGCTTCGGCGAAGCTCTCACAGACGAGTTCAAGGCATATCAGCAGAAGATAGTAAAGAACGCATCTGTCCTTGCAGATTCACTCAAGAAGAACGGCCTTGACCTCGTATCGGGCGGAACAGATAACCACCTTATACTTCTTGACCTCAGAAATGTAGGCGTAACGGGTAAGGACCTTGAAAAGCGTCTTGACGAAGTATTTATCACAGTAAACAAGAACGCTATTCCCGATGATCCCGAATCACCGTTTATTACAAGCGGTATCAGAGTAGGTACACCTGCGGTTACCTCTCGCGGACTCGGCGAAGAAGAAATGGTCAAGCTCGGCGAGCTTATCGCACTTGCAGCCAAGGACTTTGACAACAGCGCAGACTATATAAGAGACGAAGTTACAAAGATTTGCGAAAAATATCCGCTTTATATGTGATAAAGTAAACCTAAAAAGGCATCCGCAAGGATGCCTTTTTCTGTATATAGGTGAATTTGTGCCCTCTCCGTCGCCTGCGGCGCCACCTCTCCCGGAGTGAGAGGCTTTGACAAAGGCTCTCCCCTTGGGAGAGCTCCCGCGTTAGCGGGTGAGAGGGCGAATCAAGAGATTCCGCTGATCCTTTCTTTTATCGTATTATCGATCGTATGGCAGACACCCTCGAATTTATTCTCAATATCTCCGTTAGAAAAGCGCAATACAGATAAACCATATCGTTCAAGTACGTCGGTTCTCGCTTTATCATGAGATTTACCCTCAGGCGTATAATGCTGAGAGCCGTCAAGCTCTATGACGAGGCGAGCTTGATGACAGTAAAAATCCACAATGAAATTATCAATAATGCGCTGCTTATATATTTTGACGGGGTAATGTTGCAAAAAGTCGTACCACAAATGCTTTTCCTGTTGAGTCATTTCGCGGCGAAGATTTTTTGCATTTTCTAATAGTTTGTTGTTTTTCTTTATTGGTGTTTTATTCATGGCCCTCTGTGCCCTCTCCGTCGCCTCCGGTGCCACCTCTCCCGGAGTGAGAGGCTTTGGCTTTGCTTTTAATCTTCAGTCTTCCCTCAGTTTTCTGGGCGTGTCGATAAGACCGAGCAGATAGTCGGCAGATACGTTGTAATATTCGGCAAGTATAATGCATTTATCGACGCCCATTATTTGAGCTCCTGTTTCCCACTTGCTCACTTGTTGTTGCGTTGTTTTTAAAATATTCGCCACATCAGTTTGCAGAAGATCGTGATCTTCCCTAATATTTTTAAGCCGTTGAGAGTAATTCATTTTTAACCCCCCCTTAATTTTGTGTTTATTATAACATATTTTTTAAAACCAACTTGACGGCACGCCTCAAAAGGTGTATAATGACAATATACGCTTTATAAGGCGTAAAGCAAAAGGAGGGAAAATTATGAAAAAATTACTTGAAGAATTGTGGTATTGTGAGTTTGGTGAAAAATTCAAGGAAATCAATGGTGAACAAAAAGAGCTTTTGGAGTTGATAATCCAAAACAAGAAAAAGCTTAATGAAACTCTTGATGAAAAAGAAAAGGATACTCTTGAAAAACTTGAAGACAGCATACACGAATTAAATGACCTTTATCAGAAAGAAGCATTTTTTAAGGGCGTGCGTCTTGCGACCTCTTTTATATGCGAGGCTTTGTATGATAATTCTTAATTGTTTGTACTTCCAAAATGTTTTCTTTGTTTGTTACATATGAGCAAAAAAGTTGTGAAATATCATCTTCTTTGTTAGAAAATCACCAACGGGCTATTGACAATGTTGAGTGCAATATGGTATCATATTAACGGACATATGAACCGTATTGTATAAATATACAAATACGGCATATGCTTGTTTGATTAGCGGAGAGGATTATGTCACAAACAGTTCTTGTAACATCGTGTAAAGGCGGCATCGGAAAATCAACGGTCGCGGCAAACCTGTCAATGGCTCTTGCAATGGCAGGCTATACGGTTCTTGCTATCGACTGCGATTTCAGAATGAGATGTCTTGATTTGATTATGGGCTTTGAAAACAGCTCGGTGTTCAACCTTTATGACGTAACAAGCAAAAGATGCTCGCTTGAGCGTGCCATTGTCAAGGACGACGAAATGCCGTCTCTTTATTTCCTTGCCGCACCGTCGGACAGACACGCAGACGTGTCTCCTGAAGATTTTGATGCGCTTGTAAAAAGCGCGTGTGAATATGAGCCCGACGGAAGAGGTTTTGATTATATCATCATAGACGCACCTGCGGCAGACGATGAATCAATTTCCATGTCCGCACCCGTGTGTGACCAGGCGATAATCGTGTGCTCGCATATGCCTTCTTCGATACGCGCCGCTATATTCACAAGCGAACTGCTTGGTGAATACGGGGTATCAAAGCAGAAGCTCGTTATTAACACTTTTGACGTTAAAAGCGCGCTTGCTTGTGACCGCTTGGGTATAATCGAAATGATAGACAGCTCAAAAACAATGCTTATGGGCATCGTTCCGTACGACAGAGAACTTATGATTTGTCAGGAAAACGGAGAGCTGATAAACAAATTCAAAAAGAGAAATAATGCTAAGGCAGCATTTATAAACATCGCAAAAAGGCTGTGCGGAAGGCAAATCCCACTGTTTGAGGGCTTTTCGGGAAAGGACTATGTAAAAGTTCTGAGTAACCCCGCAAGGCAGGGCAAATAAATCGGAAAGGGTTGAAATCAATGGTTATAGCGATAATTGCAGACGATAAGAAAAAAGAGCTGATGGCGCAGTTTTGTATAGCGTATTGCGGTATACTCAGCAAGCACAGAATATGCGCTACAGGAATAACAGGCAAGTACGTTGAAGAAGCTACCGGACTTAAGATTGAAAAGCTTTTGTCGGGTACTCACGGCGGCGCTGAGCAGATAACCTCAAGAATCGCGTATAATGAAATCAACCTTGTGCTTTTCTTCAGAGACGCTACGGTAGAGGCGATTGATACGGAAATCGAGGATAATCTTCTCAGAATGTGCGACGTATCAAACGTGCCGATAGCAACAAACATTGCAACAGCTGAAATACTTGTAATGGCTCTTGAAAGCGGCGGACTTGACTGGCGTGAGTTTGTTAACCCCACGTCCGAGTACAATCAGAATAAAAATAAAACGCTGTAAAAAACAATCGCTTCCCAAATCGGGAAGCGATTTCTTTATTTCAAAAACTCTTTCAAATCATCTCTGCCGAATTTGTATTTTTTATCGCAGAACTGACAGCATATCTCAATTTCTTCAGGCTTGTTTTCAAGTCTGCACTCTTCAAAAATTTCGTTTATATCCTTTTTGCCAACGCTTATGACCGCGCGCTCCATTCTCTCGCGGGAGCAATCGCAGGCATATCCTACGTCTATCTCGTCAAAAACGTCGTATTCGATGCCTTCAAGCGCAAGCGCTATGAGATCGTGCACACTCTTGCCATCGGCAACGAGCGCGGATATATTGTTGAAGTAAGCGAGATTTTTCTCGATTTTTGCTACCGTTTCATCGTCTGCGAACGGCAGAAGCTGAATAAGGAGTCCGCCTGCCGCAAGACAGGAACGATCAGGACTTACAAGCACGCCGAGCGCGCATGCGCTGGGAGTCTGCTCGCTTGTCATAAAGTACTTGGTAACGTCCTCTGCAATTTCGCCGCTGACAAGCTCTATCATGCCGCTGTACGGCTCTTTGAGTCCGATATCCTTTACAACGCTGAGTGTACCGTAACCCACAGCGCCCGATACGTCAAGCTTGCCGTTTGGCTTTCTCGGAACGTCAACATCGGGGTTGGCGATATAGCCCTTGACGTTGCCGCTGTAATCGGAAACCGCAAGAGTTGTGCCTGCAGGGCCGTCTCCGCGTATAGTGAGAGTAAGCGTGTTTCCCGGCTCCTTCAAGAGCGTACCCATCATCGAAGCCGCTGTAAGCGTTCTGCCTAGAAGTGCGGTTGCCGTGGGAGCTGTACGGTGGAAGCGTACAGCTTCGTTTACGATGTCTGTTGAATCTATTGCGAAAGCTCTTGCGCTTCCGTCGCGCGTCATAACGCGAAGTATTTTTGAGTTCTGCTTTTCCATTTTTCTTTCCTCTGAATTATTTTTTTGCTCTTGCGATATAAAAGTGTCTGCCGTCAGTATCCTTTGGCGGCGATATTTTGTCTTCGCCAACGATCTCTATAAGCTCAAGGCGATTATCCGAAAGCGCTTTCAGTATCGCTTTTTCGCTGTAGCATCTTTCGCGCTGAACTTCGTCAGAGCGCACGTATGTGCCGTCGCACGTTTCTTCAAAAAACGTGAGATAAAAGTCGCACATTTTATTTTTCGGATTGTAGTAGTTCTGCCAGGCGCAAAAGAGCTTGTCTGCTTCGAGCACGTAGCTGTTGTCGGCGTATACGTTTTCAAACTTGTACGGCGTGTTCATATCAAAAATGAATATACCGTCGGGGTTTAAGTAGTTATGCACTAATGAAAAGCACTTTGAAAGCTCTCTTTGACGAGTGAGATAATTGAGGCTGTCAAAACAACAGTAGATGGCATCGTAAGTGCCGTAAAGCTCAAACTCGCACATATTCTGGCACAAAAAGAGTATGTCGCGCTTATCCTTGCGCGCCCGCTCACTTGCGACAGCGAGCATATCTTCAGACAAGTCTACACCCGTCATATCAAATCCGCGTGAATCAAGCTCGCAGGTGAGTTTTCCCGTGCCGCAGGCAAGATCAAGTATAAGCTCGGGCTTTTTGTAGTACTCTTGCGTTTTGTTTATAAGAAAATCGGCAAGTGCACTATAGTCGGTGTCGGAGTTGAGCCTGTCGTAAAGAGAGGCTATATTTGTGTACTGTTTTGACATTTTTGTGACCGTTCCTTTAAAATTCAGATGCCTTGTGAGTCAAAATTTGGAATAAAGCTTTCTTTTGCCGACTCACCGTCCTGGATAAAGCCCTGGGTTACGCCGACGCCGACGGCAAAGTCAACTACCTCATTGTACTCTGCTTCGGTAATTTTTCTTGAAAGCTCGGGGTACAATAAAAGCTCTCCTACGGGCGTATATTGGCTCATAATGCTTAAGTATATGCTGTTTTTGTGCGTTTTGAAAAGATAATTTATAACCTCTTTTGAGTCATCTGTACATCCGGGCAGAACAAGGTGGCGGACTATAACGCCCTTTTTCATTATACTGTCGTTGTCAAAAAGGGGTTTTGGCTGTTGTCTTACCATTTCGCCTATCGCCGCCTTTGCAATTTCGGGGTAATTTTCGGCTTTTGAGTATTTTTTTGCAAGCGTTCCACTCATATATTTGAAGTCGGGCAGATAAATATCTATAAGCCCTTCAAGCAGCCTGAGAGACTGGGTTTTTTCGTAACCCGACGAGTTAAAAACAAACGGCAGATTGAAGTTCTTTTGCTTTGCAAGCTCAATTGCGCGTACTATGTGCGGTATGTACGGAGTTGGCGAAACGAGATTTATATTGTGAGCGCCAAACTCTTCAAGCTCGAAAAATATTTCGCAAAGCCTCTCGGGAGTAATTGCTTTTCCCTTTATATTATGGGAAATATCGCTGTTCTGGCAGAAAACGCATTTAAGCGGACAGCCTGAAAAGAATATCGTTCCGGAGCCGTTATTGCCTGAAAGGCAGGGCTCTTCCCAAGTATGAAGCGAAGCTCTTGCGGCTATAATGCTGCCCGTTGCCCTGCAAAA
Source organism: Eubacteriales bacterium (assembly GCA_045590315.1). Classification (GTDB taxonomy): domain Bacteria; phylum Bacillota; class Clostridia; order Oscillospirales; family CAG-272; genus UBA4717. The sequence goes on along the minus strand of JAZNQU010000146.1, from coordinate 16,028 downwards.
TGAAGCAGGAGCTGCGCCTGACCGGTCAGAGCCGCATTCACGCGGACAAAGTCTGCAGCCATTTTTGAAATAATCTGAAACTTTCATTATATAATCCCCTTTTTGTAAGAGGTGGATAGCATAAGATTATTATACACGATAATCATCTCCAAATCAACACAATAGTGAGAAATTAAAGCTTTGCGTTGAAATTTTTTCGCAAAAGAGCTCTATTTTACAAAAAGTTAACGAGAAATTTAGCGTAAATATAATATTAGGTTGTAAAATAAATATAATTATTACTATATTTTCTGTATATTCAAGTGCAGAATAAGAAGGCTTGGTGTAGAGTGTTTGGATACGTGCAGCCGGATAAGCCTCAGCTGAGGCTGTGGGAATATGAAGAATACCGCGCGGCCTACTGCGGTTTGTGCAGGAGTATGGGTAAGCATACGGGAATGCTTTCAAGATTTGCGCTTAATTACGACTACGTTTTTCTTGCCATGATACGCTCTGCAATGCTCGGCATTACGCCGGATATAACATCGGGCAGATGCGTTGTGCACCCGGTAAAAAAACGCGCGATAGTAAAAGACGACGCTTCTCTTGAGTACTGCGCAAAGATAAGCGCTATCCTTGCATACCATAAGGTGCTTGACAATATTGCCGACTGCAGGGGAGCAAAGAGGCTGGCGGCGCTGATAGTAAAGCCTGTTTGCGCCACGTTTATACCAGCAGACAGTCGCCTTTTGCCTGTCGGTGAAAAAATCGCGGATGCACTTTCGCGCTTATCAAGCCTTGAAAAGTCGGAAGAATCGACACCCGATATGCTTGCCGAGTGCTTTGGCAAAATAATGAGCGAAATATTTGCATTCGGACTTGATGATCAAAAGAATACCCGTATAGCCGCAGAGCTCGGACGTCACGTGGGCAGATACATATATTTTGCCGATGCCCTTGACGATATAACTGACGATATAAAACACAATGAGTTTAATCCGTTTGTTTCAGCTTACGGAAAGGATGCGGTGCTTGAGCATACGTCTGAGATAAAAACAGCCCTGCTTCTTGAGCTTACAGACCTTGAAGCGGCGCTTAATCTTGTTGATTTTTCCTCTTGCCCCGGATACGGAAACATTGTAAATAATATAATATATCTCGGGATGCCGAAGAAAATAGATAATATAATCAAAAAAACTTGCGAAGAAACAAAGGCTTTGAAAAAGAGCACAGTAAGGCAGAAAGATTGAAAGGTAAATAAGTTGTATGAAGGACCCATATAAAGTATTAAACGTGTCGAGAAATGCGACTGATGAAGAAATAAAAAAAGCGTACAGAGAGCTTGTTCGCAAGTATCACCCGGACAATTACGCGGGAAATCCTCTTGCCGATCTTGTACAGGACAAGATGAAAGAGATAAACGAAGCGTATGACCAGATTCAGAGGGAAAGATCGAGCACAGGCACAGGATACGGAAACAGCGGAGCAAACTCAGGCTTTGTGCACGTGCGCAACCTTATAAATATGGGCAGATACTCTGAGGCAGAACTGATGATAGACGCTGTGTCGCAAAGCGACAGAAACGCTGAATGGAACTATCTCAAGGGCGTTGTACTGATAAAGCGCGGTTGGTATATAGATGCGCAGAAGTATCTTGAGGCGGCGTGCTATATGGACCCTGATAACGCTGAGTATAAAAATGCGCTTAATAACTTAAGAAATACCGCGTCCTCCTACGGCGGTGGCTACAGAACCACAACTGGAGCGATATCCCCCTGCGATATATGTATGAATCTCTTGTGTGCCGATTGCCTTTGCGAATGCTGCGGCGGAGATCTGATACCTTGTTGTTAGAAGAAAGGAAGCGGCTTTCATGTCAGCAAAGCTAAACTCAAACACGCGCAGGACTGCACTCGGAGCAATGCTAACTGCTCTTGGTACGGTACTCTTATATATCGGCGCTGTAACTGAGATACTTGACTTGTCTCTTTGTGCAGCAGCAAGCCTTATTACGGTTTTTGCGGTTGTTGAATTTGGAAGGCCGTATGCCTATACGATATACACAGCGACGGTGCTCCTTTCGCTTTTGATACTGCCAAACAAATTTGCATCAGGCGCGTATGCGTTTATGGCGTTTTATTCAATAATAAAATCGGTTATAGAAAGGCTTTCACGCGTACCCGGATGGATAATAAAGCTTTTGTATTTTAATGCAGGGCTTGCTGTTTGCATTATTTTGGCAAGGCATATCTTTTTGCTTCCCGACGAGGGGATTTTATCGGTGATATGGTTGTTTTTGCTCGGTAATGCGGCGTTCATTCTTTTCGATATCGCGATAACAAAGCTTATAACTCTCTATATTTTTAAGCTTAGAGCGCGTTTCAAGATAGATAAATATATAAAACGAATGACTAAAAAATAAAAAATTTCATAAAACTGTTTACAAAAGTTGAAATATGTAATATAATATCAATTGGAAGAATAAATTAAAGGCAGAGATCGGGAAGAAACCGTTTAAAGCTTGCTTCAGAGAAATACGTCCCGGCTGAAAGCGTATGCAAGCGATAATGGGCTGTGCACCCGTGAGTCCGCGGAGCAAAACTCCGCGCGTTTATCCGCGTTAAGGAACAAAAAGCTATAAATTAAAGTGGAACCGCGACTCTGCCGCCTTTATGTTGATACATACAGGCGGCTTTTTTAGTAATCATATTTTGGAGAAATACGGATGGGAGATATAAGAAACACAATAAGAGTTATCCGCGAAAGAGACCCGGCGGCAACCTCAAGTATTCAGGTGGTGCTGTTGTATTCAGGCTTTCACGCGATACTGTTTTACAAGCTGTCACATAAGCTTTATAAAATGAAGCTTTACTTTCTTGCCCGTTTTATAAGCCAGCTTGCAAGATTTTTGACAGGTATTGAAATACACCCCGGCGCAACGATAGGCCGCGGTTTATTTATCGACCACGGAAGCGGCGTTGTTATAGGTGAAACGGCGGTTATCGGCGATAACTGTACGATTTACCAGGGCGTTACACTCGGCGGTACGGGTAAAGACGTTGGTAAAAGACACCCTACGCTTGGTAACAACGTAATGGTCGGAGCAGGAGCCAAGGTGCTCGGACCGTTTAAGGTCGGAGACAATTCCAAGATAGCCGCAGGTGCGGTAGTACTTGATGAAATACCTGAAAACTCAACAGCAGTCGGTATACCGGCGCGCGTTATAAAAAGAGGAGAGCAAAAGCTTCAGAATGACCTTGACCAGGTACATATCCCGGACCCTGTATCGCAGGAATTCTGCAGACTTCACGCAAAGCTCGAAGCTCTTGAAAAAAAGCTGAGTGAAATCACTCAAAAAAACGACTAAAATACCGTATGAGACATTTATAAAAGGAATATATTATGAAATTTTACAACACCTTAACCAAAACAAAGGAAGAATTTACACCCATAGACCCGTCGTGCGTAAAGATATATGCGTGCGGGCCTACGGTGTACAATTATTTCCATATAGGAAACGCACGCTGCTTCGTTGTTTTTGATATGCTTCGCAGATATCTTGAATACAGAGGCTATAACGTAAAATTCGTACAGAACTTTACCGATATAGACGACAAGATGATAAAGCGTGCAAACGAAGAGGGCATAACCGTAAAAGAGGTTGCCGAAAAGTATATTGCAGAATATTTTACCGATGCCGGCGGACTCGGAGTCACACCTGCGAGCGTGCATCCCAGAGCGACGGAAAACATTAAGGAAATCATTGATATTGTAAGCTCGCTTGTTGAAAAGGGGCACGCTTACGAGTCAGAGGGAGACGTGTATTTCCGCACAAAAACCTTTAAAGAATACGGAAAGCTTTCCCATATGCCCATTGACGAGCTTGAGTCGGGCGCGAGAATAGAAGTCGGCGAGCAAAAGGAAGACGCGCTTGACTTTACATTGTGGAAGGCGGCAAAGCCGGGCGAGCCGAGCTGGGACAGTCCGTGGGGCAAGGGAAGACCGGGCTGGCATATCGAGTGCTCGGCGATGGTGCTCAAATATCTCGGCGAAAGCATAGATTTCCACTGCGGCGGACAGGATCTGACCTTCCCGCACCACGAAAACGAGATAGCGCAGTCTGAATGTGCAACGGGCAAAAGCTTTGCGGCAAGATGGATGCACAACGGATATATTAACGTTGATAACAAGAAAATGTCAAAATCGGCAAACAACTTCTTTACCGTGCGTGAAATTTCCGAAAAGTACGGATATATGCCGATAAGATTCTTTATACTCAGCTCGCATTACCGCAGCCCGATAAATTTCTCACAGGATATAATCGAGCAGTCAAAGACAGCGCTTGAGCGAATATTCAATTGCCTTGACAGCACCGAGTTTTATCTTGAAAACGCAGAAAAGGGAGAGTGCACGCAGAAGGTGCGCGAAAACACCGACGCGCGAAAGGCGCAGTTTATTGCAAAGCTAGACGATGACCTTAATACGGCAGACGCAATATCCGTTATATTTGACCTTGTCCGCGATATAAACTCGTATGTAAATGAAGATGCAGCAAACGCAGGCTCTGTTAAATACGCGTATGATTTGCTTGTTGAGCTTACAACACTTATGGGCTTCAAGAGAGATGAAGTTGACTCAGCTTTTGAAGAAGAAATCAAGAAAATGATAGAAGAAAGAGCTCTTGCGAAAAAAGAAAAGAATTATGCAGAGGCTGATAGAATCAGAGCAGAGCTTTTAGAGCGCGGAGTTGTTCTTGAAGATACACCAAACGGAACAAAGTTTAAAATAAATAAGTAAAAACGGAGGTCGTATGACTGCCATGAAAATGAAAATTATTTCAACTGTACTTTGCCTTGTGCTTGTTTTAATTTCTCTTGCTTCGTGTAACTTTACAGGTTCACCAATCAAGTCTGAAGCAGACCTTGTAAACAAGAAGATAGGCGTTATAGAAGGAAGCGAAACGGGAGCTTTTGCCGAAAAGTACACCGAAAACGGATGCGAGATACTCAAATACAGTTCGTATATTTCTCTTGAAGAAGCATTTGCCCAGGGTAAGATCGACTGCGCGATACTCGATGAAAACTTTGCCAAAGCGCGCGCAAGTGTAAATAATACGCTTGAAATTCTACCGGGCACTCTCGGAGAAGGGACCTACTCGTTTGCAGCCGTAAAGAGCAAGAAGGTTTACAACGTAATGCTTAACAAGGCGCTTGACGTGCTCATCGAAGACGGCACGGTTGATAACATTGTAAACGGCTATCTTAACGATTACGAATATGAATATGACTTTGCACAAGAGTCAGACGGCAGCAACGGAAGCTTTACAATTGCTATCGACCCCGGCGCTGTTCCGTATGTCTTCCCCGCAGACGAGTCTCATGAAAACCCGAGAGGTATTTCTATCGCCCTTGTAGACGCGTTGTGCTCCTCGCTCGGAATTGAGTATACGTATCTTACGGTTGCAAGCACTTCACTTGCAGACGCTCTCAGAATGGGCGTTGCGGATTTCGCTATAGGCGCGTTTGATTTTAAAAACGATGTTGAAGGAAATGAAGAGATACTTCAGAGTACTGTCTTGCTTACATATAATCACGTAATCGTAGTGAAAAAATAATATAAAAGGCTGTGCGTTTGATTTGTGCACAGCCTTTTTTGTGCTTGTAGAAATTGTAAACTATTTTCAAAATTGTTGAAGAAAATGAAAAATTGTGATATCATATTACTGTACTTATCGTTCTACACATACATTGCTTCTTCATATACTTGAATGAGTAAAAAAGAGGAGGCGGTCAAAAATGAGATATGACGATATGTACACACAAGAGTCGTTATATAAAACGATGAGGGCATACAGAGGCAAAAGAGAGGCAAGAGCGGCACTTTCTGTGTGTGCTATGCTCGTTTTTATCGGGCTTGTCCTCGGCGTTGTATTGTACAGAATAGCGGGATATGGAATTGATATAGACGCAGATTCTGTTATCGGAAGTTATTTCAATGGAATGTTTGCACAGGCCGATTCTGCTGCAGACAAGCTTGGGGTTATCCTTTCGGCGTTTTATCACGAGATAGCTTTCCCTGCACTTGTGTTTGTAATGGGATACACCGTATTTGCCCCCATTTTTTCGGCAGCTATATGTATATGGAAGGCAGCTCTTTGCGGCTTTGCAATATGTATGCTTGAGTTTACAACGCATAACGGAATTTTTGTTGAATCGCTTATATATCTTGCAAGTCAGATTGCGATAATTTCGATAGACGTGTCCATAGCGATCAGAGCGTTTTTCAACAGCTCTGAGTTTTTAAAAAGAGAGTCAACGGTTTTGGACATATTTAAAAGAGAAGACTCGCGGGCATACTTTTTTGATTTTGTAATATCCGCAGGCGTGTTGTTCATAACAGTGATACTGACGCTTGTACTTATAAACTTTATGTAAGCAGAACTTGAAAGGCACGGACGTTAAAAATGAAGATATTCGGAAAAGAGATAAAGCTCTTTAATTATGATGTCGACGGCAAGGGCGTAAAAAAAGGGCCCGAGGAGCCAAGAAATCTCAAGAATTTTTTTGTAAGCTATTTCAGAAAGTTTGGTCAGCTTGTGACGGTTAATATCTATATGGTATTTGGAAACTTTCCGATACTGTTCGCGCTTCTTGCTTTAAGCGGAAATCTGAACACACATTTAAGCGCGCCCGCCACAAAGCTTTACACAGTTCTGTACGGCGTGCTCAGAGACACAGGCTCGCCTGTGCTTTCGGCAGTAAGCGGAGTTTTCGGACTCAGGGGAGACTTGTCGATTCCCACAACGGCGACCAATGTTTTCTGGATCCTTTCGCTATTGATATTTGTAACCTTCGGCCTTGTAAATGTAGGTACAACGTATATTCTGCGCAATATGGTCAAGGGTGAGCCGATATTCATGTGGAGCGATTTCTGGTATGCGATAAAGCGCAACTTCAGACAGGGGCTTGTGTTTGGAATCCTTGATTTATTGTTTATGGTCGTAATAGCTTACGATATAGTTTTCTTCTATGCAGGCACGGCAAGCGGAAACTTTATGCTCAATATGTTTTTCTGGTTCAGCCTGATTCTTGCACTCATATATTATTTCATGCGTTTTTACGTTTATATAGTTATGATAACTTTTGACTTGTCGATAGTCAAGATACTCAAAAACGCTCTGATTTTTACCTTCCTTGGCTTTAAGAGAAACATTATGGCACTCATCGGTATGGCCGTTGTGCTCTTTTTGACAACAGGAATTTTTTCAATGTTTATTCCGCTTGGTATTATCATACCTTTTGTGCTTTTATTTTCTACCTGCTCGTATATGTCGGCATACGCGGCGTATCCGAAGATAAAGCAGTATATGATAGACCCGTATTACGTAGAAGAGGAAAAAGAAGAAATAGAGCCTATATTCAAGGATCGCGGATAAAAGAACGCGCAGGTTTATAACCTGCGCGTTTGTTTTTTATCTTCTGCGGTTTCTTTTTTTGTAAGCACGTTTGAACTGGATATAGCTTAAAAACAGGTATGAAGCAAACAGTATTGCAAATACCGCAAGCGCTATTCTTACCTGTCGGCTTTTTAAAAGATTTCTAAGGTAATCAAGTAAGCGTAATATTGTGCTTGCTTTTACGCTGTTTCTTGTTATAAGATCAACGCTTGATATTACCTGCGAGTCATATATTACGTCTATCACACCGACGCTCTGTCCTTCGTATATCGGCGCGGTCAGCTCTTCAGCTTCAAGCCTTATGTCGTAGGATATCTCGTTTTCTATATCGATGTCGAGCGGGAGAAAATATTCGACCTTGTTTTCGGGGGAAGCTATAACGTAGTCAACGTTCTTTGCAAGTCTTACCGGGATTTCCTGTACAATGGCGGCAGGATCGAGCACGTTCATATATCCGTAGCTTGACGTTGCCCAGTCGATAAGCTTTGATGCTGTATAGAATGACGAATTATCTCCGTTTTTATCTTTTGCCGCACCCATTATGACGAAAATATAAGTAAGTCCGTCCTCTTCGGCGGCACATACCGTGCAGAATCCGCCTTCTTGCGTAAATCCCGAATTCATACCGATAGCATCGGGATCATAGTATTTGGGCTCGATATGAGTTGAAAGAAGGTAGTTTCTGTTATGTATTACACGGCGCTCGCTTTTGTTCGTCTTTTCCATAACGTAGCGCGTGATACTCGCGTATTCCCTGAAACCGGGTAACTTGTACGCATAAGAGGTGATAAGAGCCGTGTCTTTCGCGGTAGTGACCATGCCGACAGCATCAATTCCGTCGGCGTTCTTGTATACTGTGTTATTTGCGCCTGTTTCTTTGGCCTTTTCATTCATAAGCTCGCAGAATTCATCAAGGCTTCCCGCTATCTCGATGGCAAAAGTGTTTGCCGCGTCGTTTGCCCCGCCTGCAATAAGCGCCGTAAGAAGCTCTTTGACGCTCACTTCTTCGCCGGCTTTTAAACCGATATTGTTTCCTACAGTTATATCTACCGCTTCTTCGGGTACCGTAATAACCGTCTCAAAATTATCGCTGTAGTATTCATAGGCAAGTATTGCCGTCATAAGCTTTACGCTTGAAGCCGGTGCAATAAGCTCTTCTGCATTCTTTTCATACATTCCGATACCGCTGTCGGTATTGTATACGTATACAGAGCCTGCAAGCTCAAGCTCGGGAAAGTCGGGAGCGCTTGCAAATACCGTTATTGAAGAAATAACGGCGAGTAGAATCGCCGTCAATAAACAAATACAGAATTTTTTCATATTACTTTCCTGCGTTAAAATAATTTATTGTATTTGTAATATCTTTGCATATCTGTTCTTTAAGCTTGTCTGTTGATTCAAACTTAATCTCGTCGCGAAGCCTTTTGTAAAAAGATACCTTGATAGTCTTTTCGTAAAGCCAGCCTGAAAATCCGATAATGTGCGTTTCGCAGTTTACACCCTTGTCGTCCTTGACGGTAGGCCTGATGCCGACGTTTGCAACACCAGGATACTCGCCGGAATCGGTGAGCACCTTGCAGGCGTATACGCCTCTTTTCGGAACAACGTGACCGTCGGGGAAATTCTGATTTATCGTAGGAACGCCGATAGTTCTTCCGAGCTGTTTCCCGTGAACGACGGGAAACTCGATAAAAAAGGGTCTGTTGAGCATTTCGTAAGCGTACTCTACGTCGCCTTTTTCAACGGCAGCGCGTATAAGCGTTGAGCTGACAGGTTGTCCCCTTCGCATTATCGGGGGGATAATTACAGCGTTTCCTCCCATAAGCATAACAAGGTCTTCGGGCGAGCCTGAACCGCGGCTTCCGAATTTAAAATCGTATCCGCATACAGCCAAAAGAGCATTTGCACGCTCTTTGAGTATTTCTTCTGCAAAACGCGCCGGGGAATAGTCTCTTACAGCTTCAAAATCAGCAAGATAAACCCTCTTTATTCCAAGCTCTTTAAACAAATCAAGCTTTTCATTAAGCGTTGTGATAGTGAGCGCACTTCTGCCCTTAAGCACCGTTTCGGGATGCATTGCAAACGTAAATACGGCAGGCTCTGCACCTTTTTCTTTTGCAAGCTCTACCGTTTTAGACAAAAGGGCAGTATGGCCAACGTGTACTCCGTCGAAATTGCCAAGAGCAATAACGCATGGTACCTTGTGGCCTATCGCTGCCTCTTTGTCGGTAATATTACAGATAATCATGGAAAATCAAACCTTATTTTGAAAGCCCAAGATAATTTTTGAGCATCATATTAAGAAGATCGTCGCGGTCAATACGGCGAATAAGACTCCGTGCGTTGTTGTGATTCGTGATATATGTCGGGTCCTCTGAGAGGATGTAGCCGACTATCTGGTTTGTGGGATTGTAGCCTTTTTCGCTGAGAGCCGCGTAAACCTGGAGTAAGATTTCCTTGATCTCGCTTTCACGGTCGTCGTGAAGCTTAAAGGTGATCGTATCGCTTGTTTGCATAGTAAACTCTCCATTCTGCCGCTCATCGGCTTAGATAAATTTTCCTATTATTATCATACACCAAAATACAACGTAATATCAATAAAAGAGAGCGTTTTGTAATATAATTGTAAGATTAGCGCTTTTTTCTTCCTTGTTTGGAGAATTTTGACTTTAAGTGCTTTTCTCCTGCACCTGATTTTGTACTCCTTTGCGCGCTAAAAGGCTTTTTCTGTGCGTTCTTTTTTGAATTTTTGCCGCACTCAAGGATATTTTTTTGCTTTTTGCCCGTTGTTTTATTGCTTGATGCAACGCTCTTACCTTTGTCGTACTCAGGGCGCACAAGACAATCCTTTGAATATCCGATAAGGTCCTCTCTGTCGCATTTTCTCAGCGCACGTCTGACAAGCTCTGCGTTTTCGCGCTTTGTGTACTGTAAAAGCGCGCGTTGCAGTTTCTTTTCTTCGTAATCGTTTGCAACGTAGACCTTTTTGCCGCTTATAGGGTCGATTCCCGTGTAAAACATTACAGTCGACGCTGTTCCCGGCGTAGGATAGAAGTCCTGCACCTGCTCAGGCTTCATGCCGAGGCTTTTTAAATAAAGTGCAAGCTCAACGGCGTCTTCAAGACGGCTGCCGGGATGGCTTGACATAAGATACGGAACGAGGTATTGCTCAAGGACAAAGCTTTTTGTGAGTTCAAAGATACGCTTGCGGAAAGCTTCGTACACGTCTATTTTCGGCTTTCCCATACAAGAAAGTACACCCGTCGAACAGTGTTCGGGCGCGACTTTAAGCTGACCGCTGACGTGATTTTTTACAAGTCTCTTGAAAAATTCTTCATTTTTGTCATACATTACGTAGTCAAAGCGGATACCCGAGCGGATAAACACTTTTTTTACCCCGGGAAGAGCTTCAACGCGGCTTAATAACTCAACGTATTCGCTGTGGTCAACTTCAAGATTTTTGCACGGCGTAGGTGCAAGACACTTTCTGTTTGAGCAAACGCCATCCTTGAGCTGCTTTTCGCAGGATGGGTATCTGAAGTTTGCCGTAGGGCCGCCTATATCGTGTATATATCCCTTGAAATCGGACATCCCGGTGATTATTTTAGCTTCAGCCAGTACCGAATCTATACTGCGCGAGCGTACAGTTCTGCCCTGATGATATGCGATAGCGCAGAAATTGCAGGCTCCGAAGCAACCGCGTGTGTGAGTTATCGAAAACTTTACTTCGTCAATCGCAGGCACAGAGCCGAGCGCATCGTACGAGGGGTGCACGCGGCGAGTATAGTTAAGCGCGTACACACAATCAAGCTCCTCTCTCTCAAGCGGCGGCATAGGCGGATTTGCGACGAGCTGCTTGTCGTCGTAGTATTCGACTATCGCCTTGCCGGAGACGGCGTCGGTGTTCTTATACTGTACGCCAAAAGCCTTGGCGTACATCTCTTTTGAAGTTTTCAGGTCGTTGTAATCAAATTCGCCGGCAACGTCAAAGTGTATTTTCTCGCCTTTTTTTGCAAGGTATACAGAACCGCGCACGTCGCGGATTTTCTTGACGGGCACTCCCTTATCAAGAAGCGAAGCAATGCGAAGTATGATATTCTCGCCCATACCGTAGGTCAGAATATCGGCGCGCGAGTCAACGAGTATGCTGCGGCGGACCTTGTTGTCCCAGTAATCGTAGTGAGCGTGACGTCTGAGCGAGGCTTCAAGACCGCCGATTATTATCGGCACGTCACCGAAAGCCTCACGGATACGGTTACAGTAAACTATAACGGCGCGGTCGGGGCGCTTGCCCATAACACCGCCCGGCGAATAATAGTCGTAGTTGCGCTTTTTCTTTGACACCGTGTAGTGCGCGACCATAGAGTCGATATTTCCGGCGCTGACTAAAAAGCCAAGACGCGGACGGGGATATTCCCTGAAAGCATCGGCACTTTTGTAATCGGGCTGTGAAAGAATAGCGACTCTGAATCCTGCATTCTCAAGAACGCGTGAAATGATAGACGTGCCAAAACTCGGGTGATCTATATAAGCATCGCCCGTAACATATACGAAATCGGGCCTGTCCCAGCCGCACTCGTCCATATCGGCACGGCAAAGGGGTAAAAAGCCTTGTTTAATCGCAGAATAATCCATATGTATGTTATGCGGGCAGATACCCGGATTCCTTTCGCAAATTTATATGTAGATTATATCAATTATCTGAGAAAAATGCAAGTATATAAAACAGGAAAAGACACAGGTGTTTTACACCTGCGTCTTTTCTTACTTTTTTGTAGCTATAATAATCCGTATTCTTCCGCCGTTTTCGGGCGCGTTATCGTAATAGGCGTGAAGATTATATGAATCAATGTTTTCAGTAAGCTCGTGCAGCTTCATTATACTGTATTTCAAATCCGATTTTTTGTTGGTGTTCGGGGTGTATACGGTAATATCATCAGAATACAGATAAAGTGTGCCTGAAGCGACTATTCCGAAAGGAGTGTATTTTTCAATACCTGCAAGCTTTCTGAGCATTTTTACCTCTGCAAGGTTGTTGCCGCTGTATTTGAATAAACACGGGCCGGTCGTGGAAGTGTACTCTGTTAAAGAGCTCATCTGCGAAAAAGCCGTTCCTATCTGATACTCGTATATATAGTTAGTTGAGCTTATATTTGAATAATCATAATCCTCATTACCTGACACGAAGCTTTGAGAGCTCTCGGCACTTATCATAATGCCGTATTTATAGCTGTCATTTGAAAAATCACTCAGGATCAGGTCAGTGACTTTTCCTTCAGAGTTGACGGCGTAATACTTTACGTCACCGTCCTTGAAGTTAACCCCGGTCAGTCGGCTAAAAAAAAGCGGAGTCGGATTTTTTCCGTACATATCGGTATCGAGTACGTTTACAGTGGAAGCAAGCGAGAGCTCGCCGACGCTTTTATTTGTTACTTTTCCCTTTACGGAACGCAAAGTCATGCGCTCAACGCTCACGGTATCGTCGTACGTCACTCTTACAACATCGCCTTCAATGAGAGTGTTGAGCACGCCTTCAATCGCCATAGTCTCGCCCTCTGTTGACATAATGGATACCGTTCTTGCGCTGTAATTTTTATCGTTTTCGTCTGTATAAAGCTCGCTTGATACTCCGAGCACAACACCGTACACATTGTTTGCAAATTCGCTCATGGGAATAACGCCTACAACCTTGTCATCTCTTCCTAAAAGAAGAGTAACGAAGTCACCCGGTCTGAACTTGCCGATACTTGAGAGGGCAACAGCGGCTTCGCTGTTGTCAACAGTATACGTGCCGCCCGCAACAGTTACCTGCGAGGGAGCATCTGTTGAGGGAGAAGCGGATTTGTAAGTTCCGCTTACGGTTTTAGAATATACCATTGCCGTTTTTGCAACAGATGAGTAGTAGACCACGTCATAAAGCTTGATTTCGCTTATTGAAGACTCGGCGTTGTTTCTTATAACTGTAATACCGCTTGTGGGAAGACCGAGAGCCTGATAGCTCTTTGTGACGATGTACGGACCTTCAAGTGTGCTTTGTACAACTTCAAGATAGTTGTCGGGATCAATGTCATAATGCAGTGAAGCATCAAGCACCTTAACTATCTTACCGTCCTTGCCGAGAAGCAGGGTAACAACGTCGTCTGTTGCAAATTCACCGTAAACGGACATTGATACGGCGGCGTCTGTCTCTTCAAAGGAATAGGACTTTGATCCGACGATTACGCTTGCAGGCACAGAGCCCGAAAGAGTTGCCGATTCGTACACTCCCGTAACAACGTCGTCATATACCCATATCGCGCGAAGCTCATCCGAATAATATACAACGTCGTATTTTTCAATTGCAGAAACATTTTGCGCACGGTTGTCCTTGTATACGGTATATCCGTCTGTATCAACGGGAATATCGGACAAGCCCTTTTCTATAACGTATGGGCCGGTCATTTCATCGGCTATAGCTTTGTAAATATCAATTTTTCCGTCTGCTCCAAGCGTATATCCGAGAGTCTGAGCGTATACTCTTCCGTCTTTTGTCTTAGCGTTTAAAAGATTTACAAAAAGCTTGAGGCAATCGCCGCGCGTTACTTTGTCGCCTTTTTTTGCGCTTATGCCTTCGTCAAGTCCGAGAGAGTCGTAAAGAGCGAGCTGACCGTTCGGATATACGCCTGTAGTGTCGGCTGAAGTATATCCGAGCAGGCGCAAAAGCATTGTCGCCGCTTCTTCAAGCTTTATAGTGTTTGACGGAAGAAAGCTTCCGTTTGAGTAACCGTATATCCACTTGTTGTCAGAGGCAACACGGATGTAGGGAGCTGCCCAATGACTTGATAAAACGTCCGAAAAGCCCGAGGAGGTCGCCGCGCTTGAAAGTTTGTCCTTGTAGCTTGACGCGTTTACGAGCATTTTTGAAAATTCAGCTCTTGTAACCTCGCGTTCAAGATTGAGGTTTCCGTTTTCGTCTCCGTTCATAATGCCGAGAGTACCGAGTAAGCGCTGTGCATCATCGTCTGCAACAGATGCATACGTGCTTGTCATAAACGAGAAGAATAAAACGAAACACAACAAAAGCGTTATGATTTTTTTACTCATGTATATTACCCTGCCTTTCTGTATTCACTCATATCTGAGTGCGTCTATAGGATTAAGCTTTGATGCCTTGCTTGCCGGAAGATAGCCGAACAGAATTCCTATAAATATCGAAACTCCTGCACTGACAGCAACGGCGAAAAACGTTGGTGTTGCATTTATCCCTATAGCATTACCTAAAACTATTGAAATAATAATTCCGTATATAATACCGATAATACCGCCGACTGCAGAGGTTGTTCCGGCTTCGATGACGAACTGACGCATTATATCGCGCCGCCTTGCTCCAAGCGATTTTCTGATACCGATTTCCCGCGTTCTTTCGGTTACGGATACAAGCATAATATTCATAATTCCTATACCGCCGACAAGTAAGGATATACACGCTATGCCTACAAGCACAAGTGTCATCATAGACATCATTTCTTCCATTGTGTCTACAAGCGTTTGCATATTGATTATCGTGTAGTAATCATCCGAGTCAAAAATGCTATATAAATAATTGTCTATCACACTCTCCGCATAGCTTATATTGTTCGTGTTAGTAACGAAAAAGCTGTAGGTTGATATCTGTGTCTGACCGATTTTGCACGCCGTTGTGTACGGCAAAAGTATAAGGTCGTCACCCGAGCCCTCAGATGAGTCATCGATTTCGTCAAGCACGCCGACAATGGTAAGCTTGCTGCCGGCAACCTTTATTGTGTTTCCGACACCGTTTCCGCCGAAAACTTCGCGGTTTAAATATGAGCCGATAACGCAGACTTTCTGGTAGTTATCAATATCAGAAAATGAAATGAATCTGCCGTCTGTAAGTGAGTAGTCCTCCATAGCCATATATTCTTCGGAAACGCCTTTGACACTTGAAGAATACTCGGTATCTGCGTATTTTACAGTACCCGATACCGTAACATTCGGGGACATATAAGAAAACAGCGAGCTGTTTTCTTCGTAAAACTCATAGAAATCATCATCATCAAGAGTACGTGTGGCACCTCTGCTCTGTAC
The DNA here is from genome assembly GCA_045590315.1 of Eubacteriales bacterium. Lineage (GTDB taxonomy): Bacteria > Bacillota > Clostridia > Oscillospirales > CAG-272 > UBA4717. The sequence goes on along the minus strand of JAZNQU010000146.1, from coordinate 508 downwards.
CGATACAGTAAGTACCTCTGTACCGAGATCGGTGAAAAGAGAGGTTACCTCGCCGGTCAGTCCCTGCATGAGGCTGACAAGGATAATAACAGCCGCGACACCGATGACAATACCGAGCATTGTAAGAAATGCGCGCATCTTATTGCCGGCAAGGCTCTTCAGAGCAAGCTTGAATGCCTGATAAAATCCCATAGTCTTACCTCTTATCAAACGCATTGGCGCTATCGCCGTCATACGTTATTTTTCCGTCCATTATGCGCACAACGCGCTTCGCTTCGGCGGCGATACTGTTGTCGTGCGTGATGAGAACGATAGTGTTGCCTTCGTCATTCAATTTTTTAAGAAAGTCAAGCACCTCGCGGCTTGTTTTGGAATCAAGCGCGCCCGTAGGCTCGTCGGCAAGCAAAATTTCGGGGTTATTAACGAGGGCGCGCGCGATGGCTACCCTTTGCATTTGACCGCCTGATAATTGGTTAGGGCGCTTGTGCAATTCGTTTCCAAGTCCTAC
>JAZNQU010000145.1:0-2188 GCA_045590315.1 Eubacteriales bacterium | reverse complement strand
CCCGCACCCCCTCACAAAAACCTTTGAATAAGGGAATTTGCACACTTTCGTCTCAAATCGGGGGAAGATTTGTGAAAACTAAAACCAACCAAAAAAGGCTCTCCCACCGGGAGAGCTGTCAGCGATAGCTGACTGAGAGGGCAAAAAGCGAGAGAACCCTCTCCGTCACACTCCGTGTGCCACCTCTCCCGAAGGGCGAGGCTAAAAAAGCAAGAAAGTCATAACAGAAAGGACATATTATGATACAGAAGCCAAGAGGAACTATGGACATATTACCCGAAGACGTGGGTATATGGCAGTATATTGAAGAGACTGCAAGAAAGGTGTCGGCGAAATACGGTTACAGCGAAATAAGATTTCCGACTTTTGAGTCGACAGAGCTTTTTGCACGCGGCGTCGGAGACACTACCGACGTTGTACAGAAGGAAATGTACACCTTTACCGACAGGGAAGAGAGAAGCTATACATTGAGACCCGAAGGTACAGCGTGCGTCGTACGCTCGCTTATAGAAAACGGACGCTGTTCGGACACAATGCCGCTTAAGCTTTACTATATCATCAACTGCTTCAGATACGAAAAGCCCCAGGCAGGCAGAAGCCGTGAGTTCTTCCAGTTCGGAACAGAAATGTTCGGTGCGGCAGCTCCTTCGGCGGATGCAACTGTAATCGCTCTTGCAGACACGTTTATAAAAGAGCTTGGAATCAAGGATACAAAGCTTCATATCAACAGTATCGGATGTCCTGACTGCAGACCGAAGTACCATGCGGCGCTCGTAAAGTATTTTTCTGATAACGAAGACAAGCTTTGCCCGACCTGTAAGGAAAGACTTAAAACAAATCCCTTAAGAATACTCGACTGCAAGTGTCCTGAATGTAAGGCACTGGCGGCAGATGCTCCCAAGACTATTGACAATCTTTGCCCTGCGTGCGAAGATCATTTCAAGGGACTTAAATCGGTACTTGATAACAGCGGTATAAAGTATGAGATCGATCCCCACATTGTTCGCGGACTTGACTACTACACGCGCACGGTGTTTGAGTTTATATGCGACAGCATCGGCGCGCAGAGTACGATTTGCGGCGGCGGAAGATACGACGGACTTATGAAGCAACTCGGAGGTCCCGAGCTTCCCGGTATCGGCTTTGCAATGGGTATTACACGTCTTATTCTTGCCATGAAGGCAAGCGGAGTTGAAATAGACTGTGACAACGCTCCGAGCGTATATATCGCTCCTATGGGAGAAGCGGCAACAATACGCGCGTTTGAGCTTGTTGAAAAGTTCAGAGAAGCAGGCGTTTATGCCGAAACCGACCTCGTTTCGCGCTCGCTTAAGGCGCAAATGAAGTATGCTGACAAAAAATCGGCGCGCTACACGGTAATTATCGGCGACAGCGAGCTTGAGTGTGGCAAAGCGCAGCTTAAAGATATGAAAAATTCCGCGCAAACTGAAATAGAGCTTGATGGCATTGTAGAACACGTGCTCAATGCTATCGGATAATCGGAGGGAAATATGGCAGTATTTGAAAAAAGCGACAAGAGAACTTGCTATTGCGCAGAGCTTAGCGCAAAGAACGTAGGCGAGAGAGTATGTCTTATGGGCTGGGTACAGCGCCAGAGAGACCTCGGAAGCCTCATATTTATAGACCTTCGCGACAGAACGGGTATCGTTCAGCTCGCGTTTGACGAAAATACCGACAAAGCTATATTCGCAGACGCGTTTTCGGCAAGAAGCGAGTTCGTGCTTTGCGCAAAGGGCGTAGTACGTCATCGCGGCGAGGGCGCGATCAACAAGAATATCCCCACAGGTGAGATTGAAGTTGCCGTTGACGAATTCAAGATACTTTCTAAGGCGCAGACTCCTCCCTTTGAAATAGTTGAAAACAGCGAAGTTAAGAGCGAGCTCAGACTCAAGCACAGATATCTTGACCTTCGCCGTCCCGACCTTTCGAGAAATATTCTTGAAAGAAGCAAAATTGTAAAGATAGTACGCGATTATTATGCGGAAAACGGATTTCTTGATATAGAAACACCGGTACTTGTAAAGCCGACACCCGAGGGCGCAAGAGACTATCTCGTTCCCAGCCGTGTGCATCCCGGCTCATTCTACGCGCTTCCGCAGTCTCCGCAGATATACAAGCAGATACTTATGGTATCGGGCTTTGACCGCTATTTCCAGATAGCAAAGTG
>JAZNQU010000144.1:0-3383 GCA_045590315.1 Eubacteriales bacterium | reverse complement strand
TCTGAAGTCCGTCGGAAAGCGTTTCAAGACGTTCGCTAAATCCGCTCTTTTCAATAGCCTTTACAACATCCTCATCCTTACCCTTTTCGGCAAAGTCAAGCAGTACGTTTTCCTTTACAGTTGCGGCAAAAATCTTGAAGTCCTGGAATACGGTACCGATTTTTCTACGGTATTCTTCTACGTCATATTCCTTGATATTGACGCCGTCAAGAAGTATCTCACCCTCGCTTACGTCATAAAGTCGCATAATAAGCTTTATCAGCGTTGTTTTACCTGCACCGTTGTAGCCTACTATTGCAATCTTGCTGTAGGGGTTTATTTTCATGCTGACGTTATTTAAGATATAGCCGTCCTTTTCGTTATAGCCGAAGGAAACGTTACGAAGTTCGATCTCCGTAGGCTTTTCGGGGAGCGGCTTCTTGTCTGTGCTGACGATCTTCGGCTGGATGTCAAGAAAATTCTTCATTTTCTCTACGTACATACTGATCTCTTCCATTTTAGGAATTACGTCCGAAAACTGCCTCATACGGTTTTTCATACGGTTAGCCGTACCACGCATTACCGCAACGTTACTGTAGGAAATTCTGTGAAGCACCGCCGCAGAGTATACAAGATATACCATATACACAACGTCAATAAGGAAGCCGTTGCAGATATAATCCTTGAGCAGTTGTAATCCGAAACGCTTACCTGCATTTTTCTTGTCGATATCCAGCACCTTATCATTCGTTTCGTCGAAGTCCTTTAAAAGCTCGTCGGATACCTCGGTATTGAGTCTTACTTCCTTTGCGTAGTCATTGAGATAAAATACACGGTTTACGTAGCCCAGCTTTCTTTCGTGGGGATTCTTCTCGTTTCTGATTTTAAAATTCAGCTTATTGAGAGCCTTGCCCGACCAAAGAGATGCCGCAAAGGATATAGCGATAAAGATAAAGGAAACAGGATCGTTGCCGATAAAGTATGCACCTGAAAGCAGGATAGAAACAAGTCCTGTGCAGAGGTTTGTGATAAGGGTGAAAATTCGTCCTATCTGATTGTCAACCTCGGAAACGGACAACACATAATCGTTATAGAATTCGGGGTTGTCGTAGCATTCAAGGTCAATTTCTTTCGCCTTATCGAACATCATCTGTTTTATTGCTTGCTTTATCTTAGGCTGTGCCTTCTGCTGTAGCTTCTGATACAGAAATGCATTGAACAAAAGTCCCAGCACAACAAAGGCAAGAAGCGACAGAAGGAAGATTGCCGCCACCTCAAAGGGCCTGCCGAACTCGGCACATTCTAAAACAAAGTTAAGTGCTAACGTAAATTCAAGGAATACTACAAGCTCGTTTCTGATAGCCTCGATTATGTAGCATATCATATATCCCGGAGCGGCTTTGTAGCATATCTTAAACAGCCACAGATTGTCGGCTAATAATTTCTTGAACTTTTTCATACTGCCACTCCTTCCTTGTAATTTTCGTCCGCAAGATAATTCTGTGCCTGCTTTGTGAACATCTCGCAGTATTTACCGCCCATATCCATAAGCTGACGGTGAGTACCCTGCTCGATGACAGTGCCATTTTCAAGCATAAATACCTCGTCAGCATCCTTGACAGAGGACAGGCGGTGAGAAATAAACAGGGTAATGTGTCCCTTGCTTTCATCCATAATGCCCTTATAAAGATCGTATTCTGCGATAGGATCAAGAGCAGACGACGGCTCGTCAAAGACCTTTACAGAAGCCTTCCCAGCAAAGGCACGAGCTACAACTATCTTCTGCTGTTCGCCACCCGAAAGCACCGCTCCGTCATTGTCGAATTCCTTTGTCATGATGGTGTTCATTCCATTTGAGAGGGAGCTTACCTTGTCCCATACGCCTGCACATTTAAGCGCACGCTCGGCTGTTTCATCGGGATTGTCGAAACTCTCACCCATAAGTACGTTATCCTTAACCGACATTGCCATGACCTTATAATCCTGGAATGCGGCTGAAAACTGCTTTCGGTAGGCTTTGAGGTTATATTCCTTGATGTTTATTCCGTTGACTAAAATCTCACCGCTTGTAGGATCGTAAAGTCTGAACAATAGTTTTATGATAGTGGACTTACCTGCGCCGTTATGACCTACCAGAGCGCATACCTTATCGCCCTCAATCTTAAAGGAAAGATTATTTATAACAGGCTCATTTTCCTTGTACTCGAAGCATACGTTCTTAAACTCGATGGAGCGTATCTTTTCAGGCATTATGCCGTCCTGGTCTTCTGGAATCTTCTCCTTGTACTCCATAAAGGTGCGGAAATATTCAAGGAACTGTCCATTTTTCAGCGCTTCCGTAAAATTATTGAAAAGACCTATTAAAATCCACGATGAGGTTGACATTGCCGTAAACATAATGGCAAGCTCCGCAAGGCCCATAGTCTCTGACACTATGGTTCTATATGCGGCATAAATCATAATTCCCTCAAAGACAAGTGCGAAGGTAGTGACGTTCTGAGCCCAGGTGTATGCGATAGCTTTTCTGCCATATTTGTCGGCAACCTTTGCGTTACCGTCCATAGCGTCATTGTAGCGTTTCATCATTAGCTCGTGAATGCTTGAATAACGGATTTCCTTTGCGTATTCAGCGAGGTGCATTACACGGTTTACGTACTCGGCGATACGATTGTTTTTCACTGTATCAACATAACGTCCGCCCCAGATTTTATTCATAAGAGCACCGAAAACAAAGTTGCCGATGATAGGTGATATTACGAACAGCACAGACCAGGGGTCTATCGTGAACATCGACCAGAATGCTGCCGCTGCCGCAACAACACCGAATACAACTGAAAAGAAGCAGTTTACCGAGGTCGTCATTTTCTGTGCAGAGCCGTCAAGCGCCATTGTATACCGATTGTAGAAGTCAGCGTCCTCAAAACAGCGAAGCTCAACATTACGAGCCTTTGCATAGAGTTTACGATAAAGTGTGCGGTAGATTTTGTTGTCTGTGTACGGATAAATCACTGCTTTTGAATAGCTGTCGTACATCGCAAGCATAAGAAATACAACAAAGCATATTCCTACGAAAAACAGAATGTTTTCAACGGGCGCTTCATTTTCAATTGCGCCGATAACATAGCGTAGGAAAAATATGCTCATAAAAATCCATTCCACATAGCCGATAATTGAGCCGATTGCGGTATGTATTACACGGCTTTTGCTTATTTGCCACACGGTTTTTACAGCGTAGGCGTTGTTGGCAAATATGCGGATCTTGCTTTCTTTTTTCTTTTTCATTTTTTCAGTCCTTTCTTTTGTGTGGTATATATAATTCAATTATGTTTTTGATGCAAATCCTGCTTCCATAGTAAACGCTTCACGGAATCCCGCTCTGTAACAGATATGCTCCGACGGACCTG
>JAZNQU010000143.1:0-4005 GCA_045590315.1 Eubacteriales bacterium | reverse complement strand
AGTGTAAGCGTAAACTCGGGAGTTGACGAGCGTTTTTTGCAATCGCGTACGAGTCTTCTCAACAGTCTTATAGTACGTGGATCAACTGTGGTATCATCAAATTTTGCACTTTGAGCTACACTAATGTATATGCTCACGGTGTCGTTTTTATCAAACAGTTTCACAACCTCGGGATAGATCGCCTGTATACCCTCAAATATTACTATCTCGCCATTTTGGGGTGTATGCGTTCTGAAACCCATTCGTTTCCCGCTGTGAAAATCAAATATCGGTATATCCGTTGCCTCACCGCGCTCAAGCGCGTCCACTGTAGATGCAAGAAGCGAAAGGTCTATGGTTTCTATAGAATCATAGTCAAGGACCTTTTTTGAGTCGAGAATATCACGGTTGAAAAAGTAATCGTCTATTGATATCGCACTCACCCGGCGTCCCTCGGCTTCAAGCTCGCGCGTAATAATATCCGACGCGGTGGTCTTGCCCGAACAGGTAGGCCCGCTGAGCGTAATGAATTTTATTTTTTCATTGTTTTTTATTGCTTTTACGCAGTCGTCCATCTGCAAGCCGAATGAGCGCTCGCATTCTTTTACGTAATCCTTGATATCTGCTTCATTATCAAAGCTTGTGCGTATATTCAAAATTACCTCCGTTATACGAAAACCGCGTAATCTGCCGTTCTTTTACTTTCCGAAAAAGAATTTGTCGATTTCTTCGTTGAATTTTGACTCGTTTTCTTCTTCGTCAGCGCGCATATACTCATACGGATACTTCGGCATAAACAGGCGTTTGATCTTCTTTTCTCCGTTTTCATCAAAGCCGACGAATTTTGAAACGGCTCCTGCGCCGACGGCAAATATCGTATGGTTTTCTTCCATTATGAGAACATTGTAGATACCTGCGTGACCGTCCACTGTAAAACTTACGTTTTCAAGGTTACCGACGCTGTTCTTCTGTCTGTACATATAGTAAGGCTTATAGCCCGAATTCTTAAGTCTTAACTGCGAATAGTCAACACTTTTAACCGTGTCGTTTCCTCCTTTGGAAAAGATGCCCTCTTCATAGCGCACCTGTGCCGACTTCTTTACGCAGAAAGTGTGCACGGTGATATTTTCCGGAGCAAGAGCTATGACCGCGTCTACCGATTTGGAAAAGCTCGGATAGCTTTCACCCGGAAGGCCTGCTATAAGGTCGCAGTTTATTGTTTTTATTCCGACTTTTTTTGCAATTTCATATGCCGCAAAAAAGTCTTCGGCAGTATGATGTCTTCCTATATTTTCAAGTATATTATTATTCAAAGTCTGCGGATTGATACTTATTCTGCTTACGCCGTAGCGCTTTGCAATCTTCAGTTTTTCTTCGCTTATCGTATCAGGTCTGCCTGCCTCAAGAGTAAACTCCAAAAGCTTTTTGGTATTAAAGAATTTACTTATGCACGAAAGCAGTTTTTCAAGCTCCTCGCTTGAAAGCACCGTTGGAGTTCCTCCGCCTATGTAAATCGTTATAAGCTTCTTCTTGGCGCGTTTTATCTGAGCTGCAGCGCGTTCTATATCTCGGCAAAGTCTGTCTACATACTCAGGTATCATAGAAAGCAGTCTTTTCGTAGAATATGACACAAAGCTGCAGTAGGTACATCTGGTAGGGCAAAACGGAATAGAGATATAGAGGCTGCAGGTGTCGTCTGCAACACTGTCAAGTATGACCTGCTCGTTTTGTGCAACGTCAAGACAAAGCGTTGCTTTTTTAGGATTAACAAGATATTCTCTTCGCAGATAGCGGCGCACCGAAAGGGGTGTTTTACCCGAAGCTAAAAGCTCAAGCGCGAGCTTCGCCGGGCGTATGCCGACAAGCATACCCCAGGCAGGTGTTGTGCCCAAAAGCTTTTCTCCTGCATGATATACTGCGTTTCCGAGCGCAAGCTTTGCGCTCTTTTCTTCGCTTACTCCTGCTTTCACCTCAAGCTCTGATATATGCTCTGCCTTTTTGCTTCCTATAACAAGTTTCGCCTTTGCTTTGATAATTTCCCCCTCACGGACCACTTCATAGTCAAGCACAGGCTCACCTTTTTTTGCAGGCTCCTTCTCGGAAAACTTCTCCCCCGGGAAGAAAAGCATACACAAAGACTGAACGTAGTATCTGTTTACGTTGAGCTTTCCGTTGTTGTTGATTTTCATATCCGCTTTCCTTTATTCTACAGATTTTTTATCAATGAGAATTACTTTTTCAAGACATCGCTGTCAGCGCATATTGTTACAGGTCCGTCATTTACGATAGTCAGCTTCATATCCGCGCCGAAACTTCCGCACTCGACTTTTCTTACCTGTTCTTTAGCACGGGATATAAAATATTCGTAAAGTCTGTTTGCCGCCTCGGGCGGCGCACTCAGAAGATAGTCAGGACGGTTGCCGTGCCTGTAATTTGCATTAAGCGTAAAGTTTGACACAACAAGCATCTCTCCGTCTACGTCTTTTAAGCTAAGATTCATCTTGCCGTTTTCGTCAGAAAAAATACGCATTTTTACTATTTTATCGCAAAGAAGCTGTGCGTCGCGTTCATCATCACCGTTTGCAACACCGAGAAGTATCATAAGTCCCTTCCCGATTTTACCGATTACTTTGTTATCGGTTTCTACCTTCGCTTCTTCCACTCTCTGGATTACGACCTTCATATTATCCTCTCAATCACGAACCGAATCCGCGTCTTACGTCATTTACACCGTTTACCGCTTTCAGCCTTGATACGATAGATTTTACGTGCTCAAGACTGCGGCAGGCTATACTGAGATTTATAACGACGTCTCCGTCTGATTTTGTCTGATAGTTTATCGACAGGAGCGCCACCTTCATTTCGGCAAGTGCCGCAGATACGTCTGCAAGCAGGGTAAGATTCTGCTGTGCGTAAACCTGTACGAATGCGTCATAGGTCTGATTTGCAGATATCTGAGCAGAAGAATCCCAATGAGCGTCAACAAATCTTTCACTTGATTCTCCGCGCTCTATCGCATTCTTTATATTCGGGCAATCGTGCTTGTGAACAGATATACCGTAGCCTCTGGTTATAAAGCCTATAACCGCGTCTCCCGGCAGAGGATTACAGCATTTTGCAAATTTAACAAGACATCCGCTCTGTCCGTCAACGATAACACCGCCTCCCGCTTTGTGTCTCTTGGTGGGCATTTCTGCGGCGATCTGCTCCGGTGTCTTTATTACCGGCTGTTGTACGGGCAAAACAACACGGTCAAACTCATCCTTGAGTCTTCCCGAAATTTTTGATACGGAAAGTCCGCCGTAACCTATGGTATTACAGAGATCGTCTTCGCTCTTTATACCTATTCTTGCGGCAACATTGGTAAGTATTTCCGAGCGCTGCGCTTCGGTATATATTCTTCCGTATTTTTTGAATTCCTTGTCTATTTCAGCACGGCCGACAACAATGTTTTCACTTCTCTTTTCTTTCTTGAACCATTGTCTGATTTTATTGCGCGCTTCACTTGTTTTTACAATCTTAAGCCAGTCACGGCTCGGTCCCTTTGAAGATGAGCTTGTAAGAATTTCAACAATCTCACCGTTTGCGGGAATGCTGTCGATAGGTGCTATGGCGCCGTTTATTTTCGCGCCTATCATCTTGTTGCCGACAGCCGAGTGAATTGCGTAGGCAAAGTCAATGAGCGTTGCGCCCTGAGGAAGTACGATAACGTCTCCTTTGGGTGTAAACACAAAGGTCTCATCGTGGAAAATATCAATTTTCAGCGTACTTAAGAACTCATCAGGGTCCATTGTATCGTCGTTTGTTTCAACAAGCTTTGCAACCCATTCAAGCTTACGGTCAACCTCTTCACGGCTCTTTATTCCGCCGGATTTATATTTCCAGTGCGCCGCGATACCGTACTCTGCTATCTGATGCATCTCGTAAGTTCTTATCTGAACTTCAAAAGGAATACCGTCGTGTCCGATTACCGTTGTGTGAAGTGAACGGTAAAGGTTAGGCTTAGGCGTTGAAATATAGTCTTTG
>JAZNQU010000142.1:0-12704 GCA_045590315.1 Eubacteriales bacterium | reverse complement strand
TTTAAACTTATTCGGGGGGAATAAAATGACAAACGCTAACGGATTATCAACCAGAAGAAACCGATTTTTAGGCGGTATTTTCTCTTCATCTGCCCGTAACGGCATTTCACGCAACGCCAACACCGAGCCCAAGGGTGTATCGCGCGTTTCCGTCGGCTTTGAAACGAGCACAAGATACATCCGCCGCGTCGCTTCCTCTGTTGCCGCGTCAAGTGCGGCTGTGCCAAAGGCGGCACGCAAGGCATACGTCGCTCCCGATGCTGAAGTTCTTTTAACGCCGGGTGCTATCAGGCAGGCTGCTGCGTGGGAATTGTTGTCTGAAGACAAGTCAGACGAGGCTGTAAAAGAACGCATTTCCCTTCGCGAAAGAATAAGAAAAGCCACACATCGCGAAAGTGAGTCTTACACGATGTATGGCGTTGACACAAGAGAGATATTCACAGAAGAAATAGAAATAGACGTAATGACAGGCGCGGCATTCGCACCGGTCGCAGACGATGTAATTGACAAGGACGGCTTAAATGAAAGCTTTCCAAGCGACAGCTGCGCGGCACCGAGCGACGACTTTTCCTCCCGTCGCTCTGCCGCGGCAGAAACCTTTGGCAAAATTCGCAATGATATGAAAGTTAAATTCAAGGATTTTGCCAGCAGAGTAAATTTTCTTAACTTATAATCTCCTTGCTAAAACGGTAGCCGCAAGTATTAAAAGCGGCTACCGTTTTTCTATCGTCATAAAATATACAAAAGGCGTGCTTCGGCACGCCTTTGTTTTTTATTTTTCCCAGAGTGGAGTTGAGAGATAACGCTCACCATTATCAGGAAGAACGACGACTATCGTTTTGCCTGTGTTCTCTTCCCTTTTCGATGCAAGCATTGCCGCGTGAAGCGCGGCACCGCCGCTTATTCCGCACAAAAACCCTTCGGTACTTGCAAGCTCTCTTGCCGCGGCATACGCCTCAACTTCTGTGACGGTAATTATTTCGTCTATAAGCACCCTGTCAAGCGTATCGGGCACAAACCCTGCCCCGATTCCCATAAGCCCGTGCGGGCCAGGAGATCTGCCTGAGAGGACCGCTGAAGCTTCGGGTTCAACGGCTATCGTTTTTACGTCCGCCTTCTTTTCTTTAAGAAAACGCGCCGAGCCGCTTATCGTTCCGCCCGTACCTGCACCTGCAACGAGTATATCGACCTCGCCGTCGGTGTCATTATAAATTTCAGGTCCCGTTGTTCTGTAGTGAGCCTCGGGGTTAGCCGGATTTTCAAACTGTCCGAGTATAACAGCGCCCGGTATTTGTTCAAGAAGCTCATACGCCCTTGCTATAGCGCCGTTCATGCCGAGTTTGCCATCGGTAAGGACTATTTCAGCTCCGTATGCTGCAAGCAACTTACGGCGCTCTATGCTCATCGTTTCAGGCATAGTTAGTATTGCTCTATAGCCGCCCGAAACTGCCGCCATAGCGATTCCTATACCGGTGTTTCCGCTTGTAGGCTCTATTATGGTTGCGCCCGGATGAAGCGTTCCGTCAGCTTCAGCCTTGCGTATCATATTAACGCCAACTCTGTCCTTAACGCTCCCCGCGGGGTTCATATATTCAAGCTTTGCTAAAATTTTAGCCTTTGCGCCGATGTATCTTTCAAGTTTGTTGAGTCTGAGCAAGGGGGTATTACCCACAAGCTCACATATATCGTTGTAAATTTTCATTTTTCTTCGCTGTTTTCCTTTGTATCGGGGGTTTCATTATTCTTTTTGAGATCTTTCTTTCCCGAAAGCTTGATTTTGTTTTCAGTACCGTTAAGAAGCCTTTTGATGTTCTCTCTGTGCTTCCAGATAATGAGAGCTGCGCAGGCGAAAGAACACGCCATAGGAATAAGGTCAATCTCTCCCAAACGGTTGAGGATTATCGGATAAAGGAGCATACACATTACCGAACCGAGCGAGACGTACTTGTATCCGATAACAATAGCAAGAAAGATGATAAAGAGAATCAAAAAGCATAAAGGATTTGTGCAAAGCACGGTTGCCGCTATAGCCGCAACGCCCTTACCGCCTTTAAAGCCAAAGTAACAGGGGTAGATATGTCCTATCACGCTTCCAAGTCCTGCTATGTACGCGCCCGGCTCGCCGAAGATGACACGGGAGACAAGTATTGCTACAACTGTTTTTAATATGTCGCCCAAAAGAGTGAGCGCTGCGGCTCCCTTGCCGTACGTTCTGAGCATATTGGTCATTCCCGCGTTTTTGCTGCCGTAATTTCTGACATCGTCATGATAGAGCACGCGTGACACAACAATCGCACAGTTCACACCACCGAGAAAATAACCAAGAGCCGCGCAGGCAAGTCCGAGAAGCGCAAGATGGATAATACTAACACTTCCGCTTTCAAGAAGGATAGGATTTAAAATGATTCCGAGATCCATAACAATGTTCCTTTCAATGCGTTCAGTCCGCGTTATCTCCGCGCTGTCTTATAACAAGCCTTATAGGCGTACCTCTGAAGCCGAAGACCTGTCTCAGTTGATTTTCTATATATCTCTGATAGGAGAAGTGGAAAAGCTCAGCGTCGTTACAGAAAATAACGAATGTGGGGGGAGCGACAGCTGTTTGCGTCATATAGTAGATCTTGAGTCTTCTGCCCTTGTCAGACGGAGGCTGAACGCGTGCGGTGCAATCGTTAAGCACGTCGTTGAGCATACCCGTTGTTATACGAAGCAGAGCCTGCTCGTGTACGTAGTTTATCGTTTCAAAAAGCTTATTGAGTCTTTGGCCTGTTTTTGCGGATATAAACAAAAGCGGAGCATATGTCATATATGAAAGCGAGGTGTAAATTTTCTCGCTCATCTGCGTGACGAGCTTATCTGTCTTATCCTCAATAGAATCCCACTTGTTTATTGCAATTATACAAGCTTTTCCTGCCTCGTGGGCAATACCTGCAATCTTTTCGTCCTGCTCGGTGATTCCCTCGTTTGCATCCGCCATTATAATACATACGTCGGCACGCTCAACTGCCATTTTAGCTCTGAGTACGCTGTATTTTTCGATAGCGTCGTTGACTTTACTCTGCCGTCTGATACCGGCTGTGTCGATAAAAATATACTTGCCGTACTCGTTTGTCACCTCGGTGTCCACCGCGTCTCTCGTTGTGCCGGGGATATCCGACACGATAAGGCGGTTTTCGCCTGTTATTTTATTGATAAGCGAGCTCTTTCCGGCGTTAGGCTTACCGATAACGGCTACCTTTATGGCATCGTCATCATCTATGGCCTGCTCTTCTTCGGGCAGGTACTCCAAAACCTTGTCAAGAAGGTCGCCCGAGCCCGTACCGTGTACTGATGAAAGTGCTATCGGATCGCCCTCTATACCGAGCTCATAGAACTCGTAATACTCCATGGGAAGACGTCCGACAGAGTCTATTTTGTTTACGGCGAGAACAACAGGCTTGCCGCTTTTTAATAACATTACGGCAATTTCTCTGTCGTCTGCCGTAACTCCGACGCGCACGTCGGTCATAAACACGATAACGTCTGCGGTTTCAATAGCTATCTGCGCCTGGTTGCGCATCTGCTTGAGTATTATATCGTCTGTCTTCGGTTCAATACCGCCTGTATCTACGAGCATGAGCTTGCGTCCGTTCCACTCGATATCGTAGTAGATTCTATCGCGTGTTACGCCCGGAGTATCTTCAACAATCGATATTCTTTCGCCGGCAAGCTTGTTAAACAGCGTGCTCTTTCCCACGTTCGGTCTGCCGACTATTGCTATAATGGGTTTTGACATCTCTATTTTTTCCTTTCTTAGGGCCGATGCTTAAACATACGATAAGCTTACATAATAATTTCGCTAAAATACTTTGTCATATAGTTTTTACCGGAAACGACCGTTTCAAACTCGGCTACGTTTCCAAGCACCTGTATAGTGTCCGCTATAACTCCGAGGACTACTCCGTTGTCGCTTTGTCTTATGTAAAACTCGGGGTATATCGAATAAAGGTCGTCATACTGCGAGATAATGTCCGAAAAATTCGTCTCTTCAAGCAAATTTTCGTATCCTCTTGTCTGAATATAAGCGCCGCCTATAAAGTCTTTTTCAAAATTTTTGTAATCAACAATACCGTCAAAGCCTATAAGCTTTGCGCCTGCAAAGTCGATATTGATACCATAGGCAAAATTTGTTACGTACGAGCTTCCATCGACGCTTACCGTACCGCGGCAAAGCGCGGATATAAGCTTATCACTTTTATATGTAACGTTAAACGAGTCTATGTCATAGTAAACACCGGATTCCGCGCCGGTCTGGGCTATTGCGGTATTTCTTTTGTTTGTTGCATACGAATGTATGAGCGCGTTTACCTTTTCTTCAATTTCGGTATCGCTGTAGCCCGAAACCTGAGGATATATCATATTAGCGGTATAGACATCGCCTTCAATCGTTTCCTGTTTTATCTCAACGGTAAACAGTTCCACAGGTATTTCGCTCACGCGGCTTTCGGATTCACTGACATCAACGCTTTCTGACGCGTCTTCACTTGCCGTAGTATCGCTTTCGTCCGTTTTACCGGAACCAAAGCATGCGATCAGTGTAACACACAGAATTAAAAGAATCAATATAAAACTTATTTTTTTCATTTAAAGTCCCCCAAATCAGATCAATAAAGAATATTTGAAACTATGTCTGCGCCGTCATTTCCGACAGCATAGGTTTCAACACCGAGCTTTTCGCCAAGCTCTGCAAGCGACATATTGTCAAGAAAGAGCTCGCCCTCTCGTCTGACAGCCACTTCCGGTATGAGAAGCCTCTCTCCAAGCTCTTTGCCCTTAAGCTGTGTATATATATCGCTTCCCGTAAGAAGTCCTGCTACCGATATGTTTTCGCCGAAGAAATCGTTTTTGATCTTATACACACGACATTTCGTTCTGTTATCCGAGAGATCTTCAAGCTTCTTTACGGTACGGCAGATAAAATCGTATGCCGCCTCACCCGTTGCTATCGACAGCGTTCTGTTTTTAGCAAGTGTTTCTTTTTCGATATATCCAAGCTCGTCATCAACCTCGTCCTCGCTTGAGCGTATGCTGCCGACTCCGTCCTCAAGCTGCGGATAGCCCTCGTAATAATCGGCGTCCGGCACCGGTATCTCCGCTTTAAGATAAAACTCATCAGAACAGAAGAAGAGCCTTTTACCATATGCTTTTTTGCATCTGTCGCCAACTGCATTTACACTTTTTATTATCTCGTCGCACTCTTCTTTTGTAAACATTTCAAGCGGATAAAGCTTGTCTCTGTACTTTGTAAGCCCTGCAGGCACCACAGACACGCTAAGAAGCGTTTTGTGGTATTTTTCCATCCGGCTCAACGTATATTCAAGATGCTCTCCGTCATTAACAGAGCGACATAATACTATCTGGAAATTAAGTTCAATTCCCGCCTCGTGCAGCCTGTCTATATACGAGAGGACCTTTCCTGCGTTTTTGTTTTTCATCATTTTGACGCGCAGTTCGGGATTCATGGTATGCACCGATATATTAACCGGGCTCATACGCATTTCGATAATACGGTCGATGTCAGAATCACTCATATTTGTGAGAGTCACATAGTTTCCCATAAGGAAAGAAAGTCTTGAGTCATCATCTTTAAAGTATATCGACTCGCGCATTCCGCGTGGATTCTGGTCGATAAAGCAGAAGATACATTTATTTTTACAGGTCTGCTTTTCATCCATAAGATAGGTTTCAAATTCAAGACCGAGCTCGTCGTATTCGTCATCTTTTACTATTATCGTTTTAAGCGTTTCACCGTTACGCAAATATTCTATTTCAAGTTTATTCGCAATTGTTCTGTATCTGTAATCAAGAATATCGCGTATCTCATAGCCGTTTACACTATATAGTGTATCACCGCCTTTTATTCCTGCTCGCTCTGCATACGAACTTGCAGAGACTTCGGTTATAAGCACCATAAAGGCTAAATCCTTTCTATCAGCGCAGACGCGCCCACAATAAACCATTATAAATTATACCATTTACACTCACTTTTGTCAACAAAAGCTTTTATGAATATTTAAGCCTATAGTCCTGCGGTGAGATACCCATAAACTTTTTGAAATTACGGAAAAAGGTTGAAAAATCATTGTATCCGCAAAGGCCGTAGATGGCGGTTATCTTATAGCCTGCTTTGATGTATTCGACTGACTTTTTAATCCTGCACATATTAAGGTAGTTATTAAACGAGTATCCCGTTATGTCTGAAAAAAGCTTACAGAAGCTGCTTCTTGACATTGCCGAGCGCTTTGCTATTTCTTCAAGCGATATTTTTTCGGCAAAATTCTCTTCGATATAGCGCACACAGTAAAGTACGTACTCTTTATTGTTTTCAAAGTGTGCGCTTATGTTTTCCCCACCCTTTTCAAAATACGAGCGTGCAATAAGGGTTATTAAAAAAAGCGCGTAAGCCCGTATCGTTTCCCCAAATCCAAACTCCTTTTTTGTAAATTCTTTAAACATATGCTCAATCGTGCTTTCAACAAAAAATATTTCGTCGGATGCTACTGAAAACTTCGGGCGTACCGACGTATTTTTCTCCGCTTGCAACTCACGCAGAAAATTTAACGCCATTCTGTTTGAGGTGTTCATATCGCCGAAAAAATCGGGCATAAAGGAAAACGCGTAAAACACAGTGTCATCATCAGGTGCAATATAGTGCTTTACTCCCGGCGGAATTATAAACATATCTCCGTGAGTCATAAAAGACGATTCGTTTTCAACAAAATGTTCAAGTCTTCCCTTGATTATGTAGTATATCTGAAAATATTCGTGCGTATGAGGCTTTCTTGCCTCAACGGTTTTTTCAACCCTGTGAATGTAAAAGCCGTCCGTTGAGTCCTTGTAGTAAGAAAGTATAAAATTCTTTATATCCATGCTCGCATCTCCTTCTGCTTTTATTCTATCACAGAATAGAACAAAATGCAATATTAAAAGGATGAAATGCAATATTTAGGTTTGCAATATATGTTAGACTTAATGCAGTAATTAACTATATGGAGGCATATATGAAAATCGTATCACTTTGCGGTCTGCTCGGATACGGCTACAGCGAGGAAGCACTCAATATCGCTTTCAGCGAAAAGGTAGACTATATCGGAGTTGACGCAGGATCGACAGATCCGGGGCCTTATTATCTTGGCAGCGGCAAATCTTTTACAGACAGAGGTGCCGTTAAAAGAGATCTCTCACTTGCTATGCCCAAGGCGCTTGAGCAAAAAGCAACTTTTATAATCGGTTCTGCCGGCGGTGCCGGAAGTCGCGAGCACACAGACTGGCTTGTTGACATTATTAAAGAAATTGCGAAAGAAAAAGGCTTGTCCTTCAAGCTCGGCATTATATACAGCGACGTTGACAAAGCGTACGTCCTTGAAAAGTTAAAGTCGGGAAGAACAGTTCCTATGTGCGATACGTTTATGCTTGATGAAAAGGCTATAAATGAGTCTGAGCGTATTGTAAGTCAGATTGGCGTTGCTCCCATTATTAAAATGCTTGAAGAAAAAGCAGATATTATCGTTGCAGGACGTGCGTGCGACACGGCTATTTACGCCGCGCCCTGTATTTACGAAGGATATAATGAGGGCCTTGCTTTCCATATGGCAAAGATAATGGAATGCGGTGCGATGTGCTGTGAACCCGTTGCAGCGGCTGACGTTATGCAGGGATATATGTATGACGACTATTTTGAGCTTCGTCCTGCAAATCCCATAAGACGCTGCAGCGCCGAGCGTGCGGCAGCCCATACGATGTATGAGCAGACCAATCCCTATATGATATACGAGCCTGACGGCGAAATCAACCTCAAAGATTCAAAATTTGAACAGGTTGACGAGCGTACTGTAAGAATTTCCGGCTCTGTTTTCACAGAAGCAAAAGAAAAAACGCTCAAGCTTGAGGGTGTAAAACGTGTCGGTTACAGAACTGTCTGCATCGGTGGTATTTACGACCCGATGACGATAGAAAATTTTGATTACATTGAAAAGACTGTCAAAGACTTTGTAAAACAGAACGCATCAGTTTCGTCTGAAGATTACACCCTTATGTTCAAAAGATACGGCTCTGCAGAATCAAATATGGGTATCGTTATTGACGCCGTCGGCAAAACACAGGAAATTGCTGACATGATATGCTCGCTTGCGCGATCACGCACACTTCACTGCGACTATGTTGGAAGAAAATCGAGTGCCGGAAACGTTGCATTTCCCTTCTCTCCTTCGGATATTCACGTGGGTGAAGTTTATGAGTTCAGTATATTCCATCTCGCAAAGGTAGACTCACTTTCCGAAACAGCAGTTACAAAGATCGAGGAGGTATGAAAATGAAGCTTATAGATCTCGCTAAAATACTTCGCAGCAAAAATGCAGGCCCACTCTACATCACGTTTGACTTAATGTTTGATGATAACGAAAAGATGCAAACAGCATTAAACGGTCTTACAAAAGATGCTATTGCAAAAGCATACGATACAGACGAAAAACTTGTTGAAATAATCTCTTACGAAATAGTAAACTCGATAAAGATAACATTCCCGAGAAAGCACATAAGCGGCAGTATCTATGACGATGACGTGTACGGATGTCAGCAGCACATGCCGCTTGCAAACATTGAAATATAGCGAGGTGTAAATAGATGTACGCAGATAAGGATTACATAATTTCTTTAAGGCGTGAGATACACGAATATCCCGAAATAGGCTTCGATCTTCCTAAAACTATCGCAGTCGTTAAACGCGAACTTAAAAAAATCGGCATCCTGTACACCGAAGAACTCGGTGAGTCGAGCGTTGTTGCAACAATAAACCCCGAAAAGACAAATTTCACAATTGGAATACGCGCCGATATGGACGCGCTTCTTATAAACGAGACCAACGACATTCCCTACAAGTCGAAAATCGAAGGGCAGATGCACGCGTGCGGTCACGATGCGCACACGGCCATGCTCCTCGGAACTGCAAAGGCACTCTACTCAATGCGCGACAAGATAGACTGCCGCGTCAAGCTTCTCTTCCAGCCGAGCGAGGAGGGTATCAGAAGCGGTGCGGGCGAAATGGTTAAGTGCGGCGTTATGGACGATATTGACGTTATTATCGGTCTGCACGTTGAAAACTGGCTCGAGTCTTGCAAGATAGGAGTATGCAAAGGCGCGTCAATGGCGTCAAGCAGAAACTTCCGCATCGACTTCAAGGGAGCAACCGCGCACGCGACTATGCCTCATTCGGGTAAAGACGCGCTTGCCGCGGCTGTACGTACGTATAACAACCTGCAGTATATGCTCGCACATGAGCTTAATCCGTTTGCCAAATACGTATTCTCTATAGGAAAGCTTTCGGGCGGTACTACCCAGAACGTTATCGCTGATCACGCATATATGCTCGGTACTATCCGCACGTTTGACATGGAAATAGACAACTATTTAGACAGAAGAATGCACGAAATCGCCGAAAACACCGCGAAAGAAACGGGTGTTGAAGCCCAAATACAGAGCACACTTAAAGCATTTGTTCTGTACAACAATCCATATATTGCAGACAAGGTACTTGAGTCAGCTGCAAAAGTAGCAGGAGAAGACGGCATTACAAAAATGCCCGAAAAGCTTAGTTCCGAGGACTTCTCACAATATCTTACAAAGAAACCCGGTGTATTTATCAGGCTCGGTACAAGAAACGTGGAAAAAGGCTGCATAACACTTCCCCACAACAACGACTTTATGATAGACGAGGATGCGCTCATATACGGAAGCGACACCTGTGTTCAGTTCGTGCTTGACAATATGCACGGAATTGATCCTGAAAAAATTACTATAAGTGATGAAAGGATAAATAGATAATGAAATACACTATATGCAGTGTCGGTGATATTATCCACACGGGAGATATGCCCGAGTGCTATGACATAAAACCGATAAAAAATATAGTAGAAAGCGCCGACGTAAGGCTTTTCAACCTTGAAAACGTACTCTCTGAGTCTCCGGCCTACGGCTCAAGCTACTGCGGTGGCACTTGGCTTGCGGCAAAAAAAGAATCGCTTGACAATATTCTCAAATACGGTTTCAACGGTTGCTCTTTTGCTAACAATCATACAATGGATTATTCTTATGACGGTATGTTTTCCTCCCTCGAAGCCGTAAAAGCTAAAAATCTTCCGACAAGCGGTGCGGGAAAGGATCTTCCCGAAGCATCAGACTACGCAGTTATAGATACACCAAGCGGCAAGTGTGCGCTTATATCAATATGCTCCACTTTTAACGACGCGGCTCGCGCAGGTAATCCGTCTGGTACCCTTCCAGGCAGACCGGGGCTTAATCCATTAAGATTTTCAACAATCTACGAGATAACCCCTGAACACATGAAAGCGCTCAAGGAAATGGCAGAGGGCACAAAGATCGACGGAAGGAGAAACCGTTCGAGAGCAGGCGGTTATACGCCAAAGGTACCCGAGGGCTGCTTTGGATTTGGTGATTACATATTCCGCGAAAGCGAAGTTGAGGGCAAAACTTCAAAGCCTAACGCCGACGACGTTGAAAGAACTGTAAACACTATAAAGAAAGCGCTTCTTGAGTGTGATCACGTTGTAGTTAACGTACATTCGCACGAGATAAAGGGAGATACCGACGACGAGCCCGATGACTTTATGGTAGAGTTCTGCCGCACGTGTATTGATGCAGGCGCGTCTGCTGTTATCGGCACGGGAACGCATCAGTTAAAGCCTGTTGAAGTCTACAACGGCAAACCGATTTTCTACAGTGTCGGAAACTTTATTTTCCAGAGTGATACTGTTTTTTGTATGCCTGAGGATTTCAGAGAAAAATACAAGCTTCCCGAGGGGCTTTCACCCACACAAATGGTTGCAGCAAGGGCGTCATTTGGCAACGGCGGTCTTCATGCTGACCCTGCCAACTTCCGCTCACTTATGCCTTATATTATTTATGAAGACGGAAAAGTGACAGAAATAAAGGCTTATATGCTTCGCCTTGATACAGAAAGCGGGCTGCCTGCCCTTGCAGATGAAGCGGAGCAGAAAATTATATACGATTATATGTGTGAAAGATGTGCACCGTACGGTACGTCAATAACACTTTGCGACGGCTATATCGAGGTTGGATTGAAATGATAAAAACAGAAGTATATGAAAAAGCGCTATTTGAAACGATAAAGCGCGGCGCCACGGAAATTTCTCCCGATGTAAAAGAAGCTTTTGAAAAAGCGATTGAACGCGAGAGCAATCCTGACGCTAAACGTGGACTTTCGGCAACGCTTGAAAGCATGAATATGTCGGCAAAAAGAGAAAATCCTCTGTGTGTGGACACGGGTTGGCCTATATTCTACTTCAAGGTAGGAAACAAGTGCGAGCTTGAAGGCGGCTTCGTTGAACTTGAAAACGCAGCAAGACGCGCCGTAGCAAAGGCGACCGAGCTTGGATACCTGAGAGCTACAATGAAGCATCCGCTTACAGGATATGATCCGGGTAACAACATTGGCATGAACATTCCTGACTTTACATATCAGTTTGTTGACGGTGATGCTATAGAAATGTCGTATGCGGCAAAGGGAGGCGGAAGCGAGTGCTTCGGTGGTACACGCCACAGAATCGTCGCTTTTGCCGACGGTATTAAGGGTATCGAAAAGTTCGTTATAGACAGCTTTGTGGCTTCTGCGCGCGCAGGAGCGGTATGCCCTCCGTCAGTTCTCGGTATAGGTATCGGCGGTACGGCAAACGTGGCGGCAAATCTTGCCAAAGAAGCGGCATGTCTCAGAACTGTAGGCTCAAAGCATCCCGACCCGATGTTTGCAAAAATCGAAGATGACCTTTACAATGCACTCAACAGTCTCGGTATCGGTATACTCGGTTCAGGCGGCGACACGTCTGTTCTTGCCGTTAACGTTGAGTACGCATACACTCATATCGCAGGAATAGCCGTTGCAACGAGCACAAACTGCATGGTAGCGCGCCGTGCGTCGTCACGAATTGAAGCTGACGGCAAAGTCAGCGTAATGAAAAGTCCCAACTGGTTTGGTGACAGATAAGGAGGCAGGAAAATGGCTGAATATCATCTCACGGGTCCTCTTACGGATGAGGACGTCAAGAAATTAAAGCTCGGTGATACCGTATATATCAGCGGAGAGGCGTTTACCTGCCGTTCGAGATTGCAAAAGTATATTTTCGATGAAAATAACACGCTTCCCTTCCCCACGGACAAACGTAATATTCTGATACATAACGGTCCTATCGTTATAAAGGAAAACGGCAAGTGGAAGCTCGTTTCGTTTATGCCCACCTCAAGCATCCGCTTTGAAAAATGGGGTGCGAAGAGCGTTGATGAATGGAATCTTAAAATGATTGTCGGTAAGACCACGATGGGTGCCTCCACTATGGCTATGATGAAAGAAAAGAAATGCGTGCACGTGTCACCACGTTCGGTAAGTCCCAACCTCTGGATAGATTCGATCGAGGTTGAAGACGTGTACCTTTACGACGAACTCGGACGTATCGAGGCGGCGTGGTTCTTTAAACTCAACGACCTCGGCCCGTTCATAGTCGACATTGACTGCGAGGGCAACAACTATTTTGACAAGCTTGACATAGAGATAGCATCTAAAAAAGAAAAAGCACTTGAAAAGCTCGGTATTGACTCAAGTTTTGAGTTTACAAAACTGTATTAAAAGAAATAATCCG